>CALMIB010000375.1 GCA_937863945.1 uncultured Longilinea sp. | reverse complement strand
GGTTTTGGCCGCATGGTGGCATTGCAGGGCGGCCGCATCACCGACCTGCCGCTGGCCGAGGCGCTGTCGGTTCCGCGACGGGTGGACCCGCTCGGCGACATGGTGCATACGGCGCGCGGCATAGGCATCTGCCTGGGGGATTAAATCAATAAACCGCCTTTGAGGGGCGGTTTATCGTCGTTCGGGCTGCGGCATCGTCTTACTTTTCAGTAAGGAGGGATGCCGCAGCCGGTTGGTAACTACTATCGTTCATCTTGGGCATCACCTCCTTATCTTAGGATAGCAAGGGGATGACTTATTCAAATGATGAGCTTAGTATTCCATATCCCCGGGCGAAAGTCAAGTCACAAAAGTGATTGTTTTGGACGAGTGTAGAAGGTTGCCCGCGGAATGCACGAATTGCACGAAAATCAATCCATCCTATGGATGTTTTTCTCTTTTCATGTCTTTCGTGCTTATTCATTCGCCCTACGGAATGCTGAATTTGAACCGCGAGATCGCGCCGCTCTGCTCGACCGACGACGTGATGCCCATCACCTCGAACCAGGTCTGGCCCGGCTTGAACGGGAAGGGCGTGCCGTCTTCGTAAGTCAGCGTGATGACCGAATCCTGGGTCGGGCGGGACCAGCGCGCCTTGTAAATCTGCCCGTCGCGCGCAATGTAGGCCAGCCCCGAGCCGTTCATGTTCACGTCCAGCACCTCGGTGTCGGCGCGCTTGACCAGGTATTCGAACGGCGCGAAGAGGATCACCACGTTCTCCGCGCCGATCTGCTCCTGCGTGGCGCGGTCCACCAGCGGCCCGTACTGCTCGTTGCTGCCGGTGAGATCGTTGTCAATATCCGAAAAGCGCAGGTAGCGCCCGCTCTTCGCGTCGTAATCCCAGCGGTTGTAGATGGCCGACGAGAAGCGCGCGAAGACCGAATCGGCCGGCTGCCCGCCGGCGGGCGCCGCCAGTTGGAAGAACATGCCATCCAGGTTCTGGCGGGCATTGTCGCCCGGTGCCACTTTGTAGAACTCGGCGGTGTTCGCCACCAGGAAGTTCTTGCCGGTGGCGTTATCGCGGCACAGCGCCGGGCAGGCGTACGGTCCCTCCAGGATCAGGCGGGTGTAGAACTCGGAGTTGAGCAGGCGGGTCATCACGCCCTCGTAGGCGCTGCCGAAGATGAACCAGGCCTTGTAGGCGCGGATGACGTTGACGTCGAAGTGGCGCGCCGAACGGATCGGGCCGACCTTTTCGGCATCCTGGCCGTAATAAATGGCCGCGAAGCGCGTGGTGCCCAGCTCGGTGTAGTATTCATAGATCAAATCGGCGTTGGAAAGGCCCCATTGCGGGCGGTCGTCACGCGGCAGGTTTTCCACCTTGACGATCAGTGGGCGCCGATTGAGCAGCGCGGGGTCGGCAACCTTCAGCCCGGTCAGCGGGTCGTAGCCATCAGGATAATTGGCCGGGCCGACGCCCTCCGCCGGGTAAACCGGTGTGGGAATGGCGGTAGCCGTGGCGGTGGCTTCGGGGGTGGCGGTAGCGGTGGCCGGCAGGAAAGCCGTGGCCGTGCTGTGCG
>CALMIB010000374.1 GCA_937863945.1 uncultured Longilinea sp. | reverse complement strand
CAGAACCATGGTGGTTCGCTGGCTTTTAACGCTCAACTGTGGAGTAATTATCGGGCAACACCCATTTGGTTGGGTATCGTATCAAGGGAATGGCAGTTTGATGTTGATGCCAAGAAGAAACTTGCGGCACTGGAGATTGAAATACCGCCAAGATTATTCGTGGAAGACAACTGGATTTATGTTCCTATCCTTCTGGAATCCGGTTTGGAGAAGGGTGAACTGGTGGCTGGGATGATCAAACAGATAAAGGAGGTGATTGAATTGTTGAAGATAGATGATTTTACATAGTATCTGAGGTCGAACGAAGCAACATAATAAACACGGAAATTTAAAACAATTCGAAACTGTCACACTAATTCCTTCCTCCTTGCACCCCGTCCCTTCCTGCCCTATAATCACCCCATCATGCAAACCTCCCCTGCCAGCCGGCGCGTGAAGACCGCCGGCAAGCTGCTGCTGGTGGCCGCGCTGGCCGCGCTGCTGATCGCCTGGCTGACCTTTGCGCCCGAGGGGCTGCTCGGCAAGGCCGACGCGGTCGGTTACGCCGTCTGCCACCGCATCGAGCTGCGCTCCTTCCACCTCGACGGGCGCCCGCTGCCGCTGTGCGCGCGCTGCTCGGGCATGTACCTGGGCGCGCTGGCCGGCGGGCTCTACCAGCTATCCAGGGGCCGCCGCGGCGGGCTGCCGGCGCGTAAACTGTGGCCGGCGCTGATTGCGCTGGGGCTGGCCTTCGCCGTCGATGGCGTTAACTCCTACCTGCACTTCCTCCCCGGCTTCGGCGGGCTGTACGAGCCCAACAACACCCTGCGCCTGATCACCGGAACCGGACTGGGGCTGCTCATCCCCTCCGTGCTTCTGCCGGCCTTCCACCAGACCGCCTGGGCCGAGTTCGACGAGCGCCCGGCGCTGGATTCGTGGCGCTCGCTGGGCATCCTGCTGCTGCTGGGCGCGGGCGTGGTGCTGCTGGTGTTGAGCGAGAACCCGCTCATCCTCTACCCGCTGGCGCTGCTCAGTTCCGGCACCGTGCTGGCAATTCTGTCGCTGTGCTACGGGTTGCTGGCGCTGCTGGTGGCGCGCGGCGAGGGCCGGGCGCGCACCTGGCGCGACCTGTGGCTGCCGCTGGCGGCCGGCCTGTTCATCGCGCTGCTGCAAACCGCGGCCATCGACTGGATTCGTCTCAGTTTGACCGGAACATGGAACGGATTCACGCTATAATGCGTATATAGTGGCAGGAGAAGTGTGATGGATGTTTTGGGTATTTTTTCAGCTTTTGGGCTTTCAGCCAGCGCCGGCCTGAACGCCTACATTCCCCTGCTGACGGTCGCGCTGCTGGGCAAGTTCACCAATCTCATCCACCTGGAAGAGCCCTGGTCCGCGCTGACCAGTTGGTGGGTGATTGGACTGCTGTTGGTGCTCTCATTGATTGAATTCTTCGCGGACAAGGTGCCGGCGGTCAACCACGTCAACGACATCATTCAAACCTTCGTGCGCCCGACTGCCGGCGCCATCGTCTTCGCGGCCAGCGCGCGCGCCATCACCGACGTGCATCCCGTGCTGGCCATGTCGCTGGGCCTGCTGGTGGCAGGCAGCGTGCACGGCGTGAAAACGCTGTTCGTGCGCCCGGCCGTCACTGCCACCACGGCGGGCGTCGGCAACACGCCGGTCAGCATGGCCGAGGATGCCGTCTCGACCGTGGTTTCGATCCTTTCGCTGGTGGTGCCGGTGCTGATCGCCTGCCTGATGGTGCTGGTCACCGCCTGGATCATCTGGCTGCTGCTGCGGCGCCACACCCGCGCATCCCGCAGCCATTCGTAATTTTCATTCCTATTTATCGTCACTTCATGGAGATGGATCTCATGGACAGCAATTACACCCCGCCTTCGGCCGAACCGCCCTTCGACCCCGACAAGTACACGCCGCCCTCGGCCGAGCCGCCCAAGATGAGGGATGAGGTGATGCCGCCGAGCAGCGAACCGGTCATCATCGACGTGAGCGCCAAAGAAACGCCCAAAACCCCCGGCTTCGATGCCGTGCCCGAAGGCCTGGCCGGCCAGCCGCCCAGAGCGCAAACGCCTCCGCCGCCTGCCAAATCCAACACCGCCCGCACCATCTGGATCATCGTGATCGTGGTGCTGGTGGTGCTGTGCCTGTGCTGCATGCTCACCGTCGGCATTGCCGTCTGGCTGTATCAGGTGGGCGGCGATGCCATCCTCGACAGCCTTTCCGCGCTGCTGCCGGCATTGTCCGCCTGGCCGGCCTGATTGATTTCTAGAAATAAAACCGCCCCTCATCCAGAAGGGGCGGTTTTATTTTTCCTGCGCGCGGGTTGGTCCAGCCGGAGGCGCACCGGCGGCGCGAACAATGCCTGCAGTTCGGCCAGCGCTGCGCGGGCGCTGCGCTGATCATCGGCATCGATGCTCAGCGCGGCAAATTCATCCTCGTCCAGCACCTCCTGGCGCCCATCCGGGAAAACCAGCAAATCCAGCGCCAGGTCGCGGAAGGAAACTGTGCCGTCGGCGAACTCGGCCGGGTAGCTGACGTTGCAGTACCAGCACTTGAGCTGTCCATCGTCGCGGTCGTAGATCTCGAAGATGTTGTACCAGCGGTCGGCGTAATAGGCCTCGATGAACCGGTCATCCTTTTTCAGCACCGTGCCGTGAAAGGGCGTGTCCTTGCGGTTGAAGTAAGCCTCCAGCAGCACTGCGCCGGGCAGGCGCTGTTTGACCACGCCGGCATAGCGGAAGGTTTCTTCGCCCTGCGGGTTGCGTTTGATGACGGTGATTTCTTCCATATTGTCCCTCTCGCGATGTTATCTCAGCCCAGGCACACCACGGCTTCCGGCGGCAGGTACAGCGCGGCATTTGCCCCGGCCGCCAGCGGTTCGTCCAGATCAAAGCGCAGCGTCAGGCCGCCTGCGCAGGCCAGCTCCACGCGGAAGTGCTCGCCGCGAAAGACCGCATCGACCACGCGGCCCTCAATCCGGTTCCAATCCGGCCCGGCGGGTTGCAGGGCAGCCCCGGCCGGCCGCAGCAGCAGCGTGAACGCGCCGGCAGGCAGCGGACAGGCGCTGCGCAGCGCACCCAGCGGGGTCTGCGCCAGCCCGGGCGTGCCGGGCAGCGCCTCGGCCGGCACCAGGTTGTCCAGTCCCAAAAAGCGCGCCGCCCACACCGAAGCCGGCCGGTTGTAGATTTCGGCCGGGCGGCCCTCCTGCTCTACGCACCCCTCGTGCAGCAGCACCAACCGGTCGGCGAGGGCAAAAGCCTCTTCCTGGTCGTGGGTCACGTAAATGGCCGGGATGCCACTGGCATGCAGCACGCGGCGCAGTTCGTCGCTCAATTGCTCGCGCAGCGCGCGGTCGAGCGCGCCGAGCGGTTCATCCAGCATCAACAGGCGCGGCCGCGGGGCCAGCGCGCGCGCCAGCGCAACGCGCTGCTGCTCGCCGCCCGAGAGGTCGGTGACGTGCCGCCTGGCAAACGCCGCCAGGTTGACCTGCTCGAGTGCCTCGACTACGCGCAGTGAAATTTCAGCCTTCGACAGTCCCTGCATGCGCAGCCCAAAGCCCACGTTCTCGGCCACGTCGCGGTGCGGGAAGAGCGCGTAATCCTGGAACATCAGCCCAAACTGGCGCAGATGCACGGGCACGGCGCTCAAATCCTGGCCCTGCCACAACACCTGCCCGCGCTCGGCCGTTTCCAGCCCGGCGATGATGCGCAGCAGCGTGCTCTTGCCGCTGCCCGAGCGCCCCAGCAGGCACACCGTCTCGCCGGCCTCCAGCGAAAATGAAACCCCGTTCAGCAGCGGCTGGCCTTCGTAGCTTTTCCAGATGTCGCGTATTTCGAGCATGCGCTTCTCCCCGGCAAATCAAACCCCCTAATGCTACCACAGAACCCCCGGCCCGGCCTGGAAAAATCCGTCAGGCTCGTTTTAATACAAACGTCTTTGATTTTATTGATGATTATTGTTATATTTACGCCACAGGCAAGGGCAATTTGCCCGCCGTGAAATCAGAGGAGCCATGAAACCAGAGCGAATCCAAAAAACCATCCTTGCGCTGACGGCAGCCGTGATCCTGCTGCTGGGCGGCGCGCTGTCCGTGCGGGCCGCCGGCGGCACCATCCTTTTCCTGCCGGTCGTGCAAAAACA
>CALMIB010000373.1 GCA_937863945.1 uncultured Longilinea sp. | reverse complement strand
CACCGTGGGAGGAATCTCGACCACTGGGGGTGAACCACCTGACAACACCACATAGGTGGCGCTCACCCAACCCACCCCGCCCGGTACACCCGGATATTCGATCAGGATATATTCACCCTTTGGCGATTGTCCCTTGGCAGGCACAGCCTGACCCGGAAGTAGCACACCGATCTTTTCATAAAGAGCGCCAGGACCTGAACGGACATTCAGGAACGGTTCGCCCATATCCGTGCGAACGGTGGCAATCACTCCGGTTGGCGTGCCGGTCACCGTTGGAATCGATCCGGTGGGCATTTGAAATTCAGGACGCGCATAGACGGATTCCGGTAAACTTATCGCTCCGGCAAGCACCACCAACAGGAATAGCGCGAGAGTTCGCACCTGTATTTTTTTCATATCCTCTCCATAAGCAAATACGTCACGGGATGATTATAACCGATCCAAAGAACGGACAGAATTGAACTGTCAGATTCCACCGGTCATTACCGCCCATGAAAATTCGTCGTTTTCAGAAAGAGGAAAACCGTAATCTATGTACAAAACGGTATAATACCTTCAGGTCCGCATATGGAGGGTCAAATTGAACAATTCCATCACTGATGTTCCAGGTGTGTTGGTTGGTCATGCCACGGATTTAGACGCTCTGACCGGATGCACAGTCGTCCTGGTGGAAGGTGGAGCGGTGGCCGGCGTCGATCAAAGGGGCGGTGCGCCGGGCACCCGCGAAACCGACGCGCTCCACCCCATGCACCTCGTGGATAAAGCCCATGCGGTCTTGCTCGCCGGGGGATCGGCGTTCGGTCTGGATGCCGCCGGCGGGGTGATGCGCTTTCTTGAAAACAAAGGGGTCGGTTTTGATACAGGTTTTGGCCGTGTTCCCATCGTCCCTGCGGCGGTGTTATTTGACCTTGGCATTGGCAAAGCAAATGTGCGTCCCAATGCGGAGATGGGATATCAGGCCTGTAAAAACGCCAGCAAATTGCCAGCCGCGGAGGGCAACGTGGGCGCCGGCACCGGGGCATCCGTGGGCAAGATCTTCGGCATGCGCCAGGCGATGAAATCAGGCGTGGGGACGGCATCCATCGATTTGGGAGGTGGACTGGTGATCGGTGCGATCATCGCAACCAATGCCTTCGGGGATGTGATCGATCCGCAAACAGGAAAGATCATTGCCGGCGCTCGAACGATCGACAAATCTGCACAATCGCCGTTCCTGGACACGCTCGAGACAATGAAATCCCTGTTCGGAAAAACGGTGCTGCATTTTTCTTCGCAGCACAACACCGTCATTGGGGTCGTTGCAACCAACGCCAAACTCAACAAAGAGGAAGCCAACAAGGTTGCCCAGATGGCACACAACGGTCTGGCCCGAGCGATTCGCCCGGCGCATACCATGTTTGATGGAGATACGCTGTTTGCGCTGGCTACCGGAAAAAAGAAAGCAGACGTTAACTTGATCGGCGCGTATGCCGCCGAATGTGTCGCTAAGGCCATTCTACGGTCCGTTCAACTGGCCAGCCCGGTTGCCGGTCTGCCTGCCGCGAAAGATGATTGATAAAAATTAGTGGTAAAGAAAATAGGTCAAAACGATGTCCAGTCACCCAATGAAGATTTTTACCGGTTCAGCCCATCCAGAATTAGCAAAGGAAATCTCCGAAATTCTGGGTTTGCCACTGGGGCTCACCACCACCAGGAAATTCCCAGATTCAGAAATCTACGTCACAATTGACGAAGTAGTCCGCGACCTGGATGTGTTCCTGGTTCAACCCTGCTCCGAACCGGTCAATGACAACCTGGTCGAATTATTGTTACTGATGGACGCCTTCCGCCGGGCCAGCATCCATTCACTCACCGCCGTCATCCCTTACTATCCCTACGCCAGGCAGGATCGCATGTCTCGGGGGCGCGAGCCGATCAGCGCACGTATGGTGGCCAACCTGCTGGAAAACCAGGGAGCGGATCGCGTGATTTTTGTCGATATCCACAACAGCGCGATCCAGGGTTTCTTCAACATACCGGTCGATCCGGCCAGTGCGCTGCCCTTGCTGGCCGATTATTTCCGCAAGCCCGAATTTGCCAACGCAGCCATCGTCAGCCCGGACGTCGGTCGGGCATCCCTGGCAGGCCGGTTTTCTGAATATCTCAATTTACCTCTGGTCGTTATGCACAAACGCCGCATGAGCATGTCCGAAACGAAGACAACCCATATCGTTGGCGACATCGCCGGACGCAGGCCGATCATCATCGATGACTTGATTGCCGGCGGGAGCGTGCTCAAACAGGTGGATGCGTTGTACGAGCACGGGGCCGTGGGCGGCGCGTGCCTGGCCATCACCCACCCCGTATTGCTTCCCTCCGCCCTGGAGCTATTGGATCAAAATGACCACATTGAAAAACTGGTTGTTTCTAATACCATACCGCTCCCCCCAAACAAACGCCACCCAAAAATCGAAGTGGTCAGCATTGCCCCACTGCTCGCAGAAATCATTCAACGCATCCACAAAGGAACCAGCATCGTAGATAAACTTTTCCTCCGGTAGAAATTGAGGCTCAATTCAACACCACCGATCATCCTGTGCTTGGTATAATCGAACGTAGTTGACGTTGTTTCTTATTTCCCTTTGTCATTTTCCATTAACCAGAAAAGGATTCATTATGGTTCGCATCATAGCTGATACAACATCCAGTCTCACGCTTGAAATGGCGCAGCAACTCGGAGTGGATTTCTTTCCACAAATCATCATTTTTGGCGATGAATCTTTCCGGGATGACACCGAGTTGGACACAGCCACTTTTCTGGCGAAATTAAAAGCTGCACCCACTCTGCCAAAAACTGCAGCCCCGCCGCCGGCCCTGTACATGCCCCTTTTTAAAGAACTGAGCGAATCGGGCGAAAGCGCGATAGTGATTTGTCCTTCTTCTGAAATGAGCGGCACAGTCCGCAGCGCAACGGTTGCAGCGCAGGAGTTTCCGACCGCAGATATCCGCGTGATCGACTCCCGCACAATCGCAACCGGCCTGGGCACCATTGTCAAGCACGCCGCCAGGTGGGCAGCCGAGGGCTTGCCAGTCGATGAAATTGTGGCAAAAGTGGAAAATCTGGCTTCGCGTGAGCGTGTTTACTTCATGGTGGATACCCTAGAGCACCTTTATAAAGGGGGGCGAATTGGTGGCGCTCAAATGCTATTTGGGAGCATTCTTCAGGTAAAGCCCATTCTGACGTTCAAGAACGGCCGCATCGAACCCGCTGAATCCCAGCGGACAAAACGG
>CALMIB010000372.1 GCA_937863945.1 uncultured Longilinea sp. | reverse complement strand
CCACCGCCAGCGCGGCGATTACAAGAATCGGTATCCATCGTTTCATAAACATCGTGACTCCTTTTGTAAATCAGGTTGCTTTCAAGTGATTGGTTCCATCTGGATCCTGCACAAAGAATAACTATCAAACATTCAGATTTGGTTTAGAAATCATGGAGAATTTGTGAATATCAGCGGTCATTCAATCAAACCGGGGGCTGTATAATGAAAGGCAACCCATAAAAAAATTCGGAGGCAGGGATATGGCGAAGCGATTGGACGGCAGCGTGGCATTGATCACCGGCGCGAGCAGCGGCATCGGCGAGGAAACTGCCCGGCAGTTGGCAGCCGAGGGCGCGGCGGTGGCGCTGGTGGCGCGCCGCAAGGAACGTTTGGAGGCACTGGCGGCGCAAATTCAAGCCGGCGGGGGGCGCGCGCTGGTGCTGCCGGCCGATATCACCCGCCAGAGCGAGGCCATCGCCGCAGTGGAGCGCGCCATCAGCGAATTCGGCCGCCTGGATGCGCTGGTGAACAACGCCGGCGTGATGCTCAATGCCAACATTCTCAATGCCGACACGCAGGAGTGGGAGCGCATGATCGACCTCAACCTGAAGGGGCTGCTGTACGTCACGCACGCCGCGCTGCCGCACCTGTTGAAAGCCGTCGAAGATTCGCCGCGCAACGTGGCCGACATCGTTAACATCAGTTCGGTGGCCGGGCGGCGCGCCCGCCTGGGCGCGGGCGTCTATAACGCCACCAAGTTCGGCGTGTGCGCCATCACCGAATCGCTGCGCCAGGAAGTCACCGAGCGGCACGTGCGCGTTTCGGTGGTCGAGCCGGGCGTGGTCAGGACCGAACTGGATTCCCACATGACCCCGGAAAACCGCCAAAAGTCCATGAAACCCTTCCAGGGCATCACCCCATTGGAAGCCGGGGACATCGCCGACATCATCACCTTCATCGTCACTCGCCACTGGCGCACGGCGGTCAACGAGGTGCTGGTGCGCCCGACCGAGCAGGCGTTTTAGCGAAAAAGGACGGTATTGAGGAAATGGTAATCGGTATTCGGTAATCGGTATTCGGAAATCCGTTTTAATTGTTGGTTTGAATTGCTCTGTTCCAATCCGCCGTTCCATATCCTTTGTGGTGAGCCTCAGCCAATTTACTCAGAGCTCTCTGCGATCTCTGTGGCCTCTGTGGCTATTCTTTCCGAGGTGTAGCATGAACGAAAAGCCGCTCGATAAGCGCGAGCTCTTCCTGGTGGTGCCTTGCACTCAAAAAATGCGCCGGCGGCTGTTCCCGGGCGTGTGGTGATGATTCACCTGCGCTCGTTCTCGCTCTACCGTCCCGAAGACGGCGACCCGCCGGGTTTTCCGTTCAACCTGCCGGTCATCCAGGCGCTGGAAACGCTGGCTTTCACCGCGCCGGTGACTTTTTTCGTCGGCGAGAACGGCTCGGGCAAATCCACCCTGCTCGAGGCGCTGGCCTGTGCCGTCGGCTCGATCACCGTGGGCAGCGAGAGCGCCAGGACCGACCCGTCACTGGCGGCCGTGCGCCGGCTGGCCGACCTGGAGCACGTCAAACCGACCCGCGATTTTCTGGACAACCCGGATGCATTCCTGAACCGGTTGTAGGCCCGTCCGCCTAGAGGTGGCTGCAGGCCGGAGGGGGCTGTCCGATGAGGGGGCGAGGCTCGGCGGAGGTCAACTTCATCAGGTCTGAGACCCAAAAACAGACGCGCTCGGTCGCAGACCGGCGCGATCAGAGGCCGAATTGACGAATATCGAATCAACTCTTCACGTTTTACGCTTCACGCCTCACTTCCCCTCCATAGTATAATAGTTCTATGTCAAAGACAATCACCCAATTCGTCTGCCAGAACTGCGGAAAGACCTCGCCGCGCGCGCTCGGGCGTTGCCCGGGCTGCGGAAGCTGGGGCACGATGGTCGAGGAATTCGTCACGCCGCCTGCCGCGGCGGGCGGCAAGGGCGCACCGCGCGGGCTGGCGGGGCAGTCGCGGCCGCGCCGGTTGCAGGAGATCGAGGGCGACGCCGAAGAACGCCTGCCACTGCGCATGGAGGAGTTCTCGCGTGTGCTGGGCGGCGGCATCGTGCCCGGCTCGATCGTGCTGGTGGGCGGCGACCCGGGCATCGGCAAATCGACGTTGATGCTGCAGGTGGCGGTGGAGATGGCCGCCGGGCGCAAGGTGCTGTACGTTTCGGGCGAAGAATCGGAGCGCCAGGTGAAGATGCGCGCGCTGCGCCTGCTGCGCGGCGAGGACGGCGCCGACGGCGATATGCCCGAGAATCTTTACCTGGTCACCGAGACCAACCTGGAAACCATCCTGGAACACACCCGCGCGCTCGACCCCGACCTGCTGGTGGTGGATTCCATTCAAACCGTGTACCTGCCGGCGATCGAATCCAGCGCCGGCTCGGTCAGCCAGGTGCGCGAGAGCGCCTCGCGCCTGCGCGAGCTGGCCAAAAGCTCCGGCATGGCGGTGTTCGTCATCGGGCACGTCACCAAGGAGGGCATCATCGCCGGGCCGCGCGTGCTCGAGCACATCGTCGATACCGTGCTGTACCTGGAAGGCGACCGCTACCAGACCTTCCGGCTGCTGCGCTCGGTGAAGAACCGCTTCGGGGCCACCGCGGAGGTGGGCGTGTTTGAAATGCGCGAGCGCGGCATGGTCGAGGTGCCCAACCCGTCGGAGGCATTTTTGGCCGAGCGCATGGTCAACGCGCCGGGTTCGGCCATCGCGGTGACGATGGAAGGCACGCGCCCGCTGCTGGTGGAGTTGCAGGGGCTGACCAGCCCCTCCAGCATTGCCAACCCGCGCCGCACGCCCAACGGCATCGACATCAACCGCCTGCTGATGCTGGCGGCGGTGCTCGCGCGGCGCATGGGGCTGCACCTGGGCGAGCAGGATATCTTTGTCAACGTGGTGGGCGGGCTGCGCATCACCGAACCGGCCGCCGACCTGGCCGTGGCCGCGGCGATTGCCTCGTCGCTGCGCGACCTGCCGGTGCGCGCCGACCTGGCGCTGATCGGCGAGGTGGGGCTTTCCGGCGAGCTGCGCTGGGTGGGCCAGATGAACGCGCGCCTGCGCGAGGCGGCCAAGCTGGGCTTCAAAGCGGCCGTCATCCCGCACCGCGTGCGCAAGAGCGAGCCGCTGCCCGAGGGCATCCAGGTGCTGGAGGCGCGTTCGCTGCGCGAGGCACTGACGCTGGCGCTGGTGAAGGACGAGAAGTAGGAGGATTGATTCACCACGGAGACACGGAGGGCACGGAGAAGAAAAAGATATAAGGAAAGAGAAAACAAAAAAAACAAAAATGTTAACGTGGTCATAGAAAATGAAGAGATGGTTTGGAAGCTTTAGGCCAAACCGCTTTACTCTCCGGTGAACCAGGCAATTAATACAATCGTCACCCACCCAATCATAAAGATCTCTCCAATGATCGATATAATCTTATTAAAGGAAATTGTAAACTTTTCATCATTTGCCATATCGATGGAAAGCCTTCGAAACGGATACCAGTCTGGGACTCTGTATGCGGCATTTCTGGATCGTTTTAGCGCTTTTTTGGGCTTAATCCAGCTTTCATAAAGGAAATAAGTCATGTAAATTAACGCTACGCTAGGATTCCGAAGATCACAGCTAGGAGAGGGGGGTTTAGTAAACATCGTTGTTTAAGATTTTTGTTTGTTGACGAGGAAGATGTAATTATTCTATTCAAATTCTAACCACAAATCTATCAAATTCAGCCTTTTTCGAACGCGATCCACCTCTCTTATTTTTATCTGCTCTTTGATCTCTGAGCTGCCTATACCGGAAGGATGGTGTGGTTCTCTTCCTTTTGCTTTTCCACCTCTTCATAAGTTTCTTCTCCGTGCTCTCTGTACCCTACGGGCATAATGTCTCCGTGGTGATTCCTCTTGATTAAAAAATCCTTATTTGATTTCCACGTCCCTTTGGGGCATAATTTTCCTGCCATCATTATTGATAAGGGACGATTATGCTGCGCAAACGCATTCAACTCTCGTTGATCCACGTCGCCGTTGCCATGACGCTGGTGCCGATCAACTCCACGCTCAACCGCGTGATGATTAAAGAAATGGCCCTCTCGGCCACGCTGGTGGCCGTGCTGGCCTCGCTGCCTTACATTTTCTCGCCGCTGCAAATGGTCATCGGCAACTACTCTGACCGGCATCCCTGGCTGGGCTTCCGGCGCACGGGCTATATCGCGCTGGGGCTGCTGATGTGCGTGGCCGGCGTCAGCCTGGCGCCGTTGGCGGTGTTCGTGATGCCCGAAAACCGCTGGCTGGGGCTGGGTCTAAGCGGGTTGGTGTTTGCCGCCTGGGGTATGGGCTACAACCTGGCCAGCGTATCCTACATGGCCCTGGCCTCTGAAATTTCGGGCGAAAAAGGCCGCTCGCGCACCATCTCGATCATGTGGTTCGTGATGATCACTGGCATCATCGTCACCGCGGCCTCGCTGAGCCGGCTGCTGGAGGAGTACACCCCCGCCCGCCTGGAATCGGCATTCCTGACAGTCGGGCTGGCCTCGCTGGCGCTGGGCCTGCTGGGGCTGATCAGGCTGGAGGAACGCCACAAAACGGCCGCCAACCTGCCCGCCCCGGCGCGCAAAAGCTGGCGCGAACTGGGCACGGCCGTGTTGGGCAACCCGCAGGCGCGCCATTTCTTCCTGTACCTGATCCTCCTGCTGGCGGCCATCCTGGGTCAGGATGTGCTTCTGGAGCCGTATGCCGGGCAAGCCTTCAACCTGCCGGTGAGCGCCACCACGCGCATCACCTCCATCTGGGGCACGTGTTTCCTGGTTGCACTGCTGGCAGCGGGTTTCTTGGAGCAGCGCATGGGCAAGCGCGGTCTGGCCGCGCTGGGCGGCTGGGCGACCATCGCCGCCTTTGCGGCCATTTCAATCAGCGGTGTGCTGGCTCAAAAAGCCCTGTTTTACAGCGGCGTGGTGGCGCTGGGGCTGGGCACCGGTTTATCCACCGTGGCGAATCTGTCGTTGATGCTGGATATGACCACCGCGCGGGTCGGCCTGTTCATGGGCACCTGGGGCATGGCCGAGGCCCTGGCACGTGGCCTGGGCGCGCTGCTTTCGGGCGGCCTGCGCGACGCGTTTGGCGCGCTGACGGGCAACGCCGTGCTGGGCTACGTGGTGGTATTTGCGGCGCAGGCGTTGATGGTGGCGGTCACCCTGCTGATGCTGCGGCGCATCGACGTGCCCAGGTTCCAGCAGGAAGCTGCGCCGTTGGACGCGATGGAGCGCGCCGCGCTGGTAAACCAGGCCGGTGACTGAAAAAACAGCGGCCGGGCGGCGCGGTAGAAAGCTCCGCCCGGGTTATGTTCCTGCGGCCGGCGGCGGTGAGGGCTTGCCCGTAATAACACCGTAGTCGTTGGCCTTTGCAGGCCCTCACCCCGCCGGAACAGAGATTCACCGCGCCGCTTTGCCCCTCTCCCGAACATCGGGAGAGGGGATAACGATCGATGCGTGCATGTGCGTCAGGCCGGGGTGAGAGCTGGATGGTTCTGGTCGGAGATCCAAGACTGTGCGTTTCGGCCCGCCCGGCGCGATCCAAACTTAGCTCGTAGTGACGACGTCAGTCGTTCTGCCTCTGGGTCAGCGACCGAAGACTGTGCGCGCCCGGCCTGGCGACTCTGCTGGCGCCGGTCTCCTGACCGAGCGCTTCTTCATCCCAAGTCTGTGACCTAAGATATCAGTTCCAAATGTCCACCCACGCAGTTGCGGTCACCGACCCTCATCCACGCGAGCACGGCCTGCGTCCGACAGGGTGCCCGCAGACCAGCGCGGTCAAAACGCTTCCTGGTTATCATTCAGCAATCAGCAATCAGCAATCCGCAATTCTTTTCCCTTCCTCCGGTGTTTCCACTCATGGAAACCCCCGTCAACTAAATTGACATCCATCCCCGTTTGGATACAATCATAATTGTCCAGAGGACGGAATTCATTCGTTACCCATCAGGAGGATGCATCATGTTCAAAGTCACCACCCGCACCATCGTCGCCATCGGCCTGGGCGCAGCCATCTTCACGCTGCTGTTCATGTACGTCAAGATCCCCTCGCCCGTGCCCGAAACCCAATTCCAGACCGCCTACGGCGTGGCCGCCTTCTTCGCCACCCTGTTTGGCCCCATCGCCGGCGCGCTGATCGCCTTCATCGGCCACGCGCTCTCCGACGCCGTCCAGTACGGCACGCCCTGGTGGAGCTGGGTCATCGCCTCTGGCGTGGCCGGCCTCGTCTTCGGCTTCGCCTTCAAGCGCACCCGTGTTGAAGAGGGCGAGTTCAAGGGCAAGGACATCCTCACCTTCAACCTCTACAACGTCATCGGCAACGTTATCGCATGGATCGTCATCGCCCCGCTGCTCGACATCCTCATCTACCAGGAACCGGTCAACCTGGTCTTCGTGCAGGGCGCCACGGCCGCGGGCATGAACATCATCAGTGTCGCCGTCATTGGCACGCTGCTGCTCATCGCCTACGCCGCCACCCGCACCAAGAAGGGCAGCCTCAGCAAGAAGTAAGCCGCGCCTGCTTTTGCCGCCACACAAATCAGACCTCTGCACAGGGGTCTGAGTTTTTTTGACCGGCCCTGTGCGGGTCACCGGCCAGGGCGAGGCTCGGCGGCGCGGGTTCATCCGACAGGTTTTCCCCGCCTCGCCCCTA
>CALMIB010000371.1 GCA_937863945.1 uncultured Longilinea sp. | reverse complement strand
CCCGGTTGAAAACACGCTTTACTACCATTATGCCCGCCTGATCGAAACCCTGTTCGCCGCCGAACGCGTCAGTATCATCCTCAGCGATCCGGACGTGCTCAGCACCGATATCCTTAACACGCGTCAGGATTTCCAGGGCGTCGGCGTGGGCGTGATCGAAGCGCCGCGCGGCACGCTGTTCCACCACTACTGGGCCAACGAAAGGGGCCAGCTCGAACGCGTCAATCTAATCGTTGCCACCGGTCACAACAACTGGGCAATGAGTACCGCCGTCGATAGCGTCGCCAAGACCTACATTACCGGCCCGAACATCACCGAAGGCATGCTCAACCGCGTCGAAGCTGCCGTGCGGGCGCACGACCCGTGCCTGTCCTGCTCCACCCACGCCGTCGGCCAGATGCCAATGGTGGTCGAAATGTTCGACGCCGAAGGCAACCTGGTTCAATCAGTATCCCGTGGCGTGTAATCTCTTCAATTCCACTCGCATTCGCCTTCTCTCCCCCGATCGGGGGAGAGAAGGCTTGAATCCACCCCGCGTGCTGATCCTCGGGTACGGCAATCCCGACCGGCAGGACGATGGCGTGGGATACCAGGCCTTAATCCAGGTCGCGGAACGGCTCGGGCGGCACAAACCGGACGATCCGTACGAAGCGCTGGTACCGCAAGGCCTTAACCCGGATTTGTGGTTTGATTTGCAATTAAAACCCGAGATGGCCGAAGATCTCGGCCGGTATGACCAGATATTTTTTATTGACGCCCACACCGGCAGCGTTCCGGATGAAATCAGTTGGCGCGAATTGCATGGTGAATTTCAAACTTCTCCGCTGACCCACCACCTCACCCCCGAAAGTTGTCTGTCGCTGTGCGAAACCCTGTACGGCAAAAAACCAGGCGCGGCATTGATCTCGATCCGCGGGTATGAATTTGGGTTTACAGACGAATTAAGCCAGCCAACCAAAGCATTCCTAACACAGGTGGTTGATCGGATCATGGCCTGGCTGAACGACCACGGGATTCGCTAATTTCCATCCTGAGTTTCGTTGACAACCTGCGCCTGACATCGTGACGTTTGAACCTTGCGATTCAACCGGCGCGGACTTAAACTAAGATATGGTCAACAGGTCGCTGCAAGCCCCCTGGCAGCGGTTCTCATGAATGCCTTGAGTGCCATGCGCCACGACTGGAAACAGGCGGGGTTGGCTTTGCTTTCAAGATACCAAAGCTTACCGGCCGATAGACGTGGAAAGGAGTGGTATGTTTCAACAAGCCGAACTCGAACATATCCTGCATACCATCCCCTGGTTTATCGAATTATCCGATAATCAGATCGAAAACCTTGCCTCGATTGTCAACGTCCGTCACATCCATCAGGGCGATTTCATTTTCCGGGAAGGTGACAGCGAAGGCGATCTTTACATTTTGCTGGATGGCGAAGTCAACATCGACATTCAAATTCCCGGTCGTGAAAAAGTTTGTATTTTTAAAGCTGAACCGCTGGATATTATCGGGTGGTCCAGCCTGACTCCCATGGTGCGCCAACGTACGGCATCCGCCCAGGCCGTTCAGGACAGCAACTGCCTGGAAATCAACAGCGAAGCACTCACCGTTTTTTGTGAGGAAGACCCCAAACTTGGGTTTATCATTATGAAGCGTATTTCCAACCTGGTGGCCAGTCGATTATTGACTACACGAATTCAATTGATGGATCAAATCCTGAAAATCGAACCATCCTGAACTTCTTTCCGCATAATGCCAGTGAAAGGCTGCGAAACGCCCTGACCCTTCCGATATCGTGAAATTACCGGTAGAATCGAACAATCATGCATGAATTAGCTGTCACAGAGAGCATCCTGGAAATTGCCAACCGGCACGCGGCTGCCGCGGGCGCCACCAGGATTACGGACATCCACATCACCCTGGGAAAGTTGTCCAGCATTGTGGACGATTCCGTTCAATTTTACTGGGATATCATCAGCCAATCCACGCTGGCCCAGGGCGCGACGCTTCATTTCAACCGCGTGCCCGCCCGAATGCACTGCAACGATTGCGGCGTTGAATTTGAAATGCTGGCCGAATTGTCCCCCTGCCCTGAATGCGGTAGTTTTCAATTAAAAATTCTCTCGGGCGACGAGTTCTTTCTGGAAAGTATTGAGATCGAAAAAGAAGCAGGAGAAACCCAATGAGTGTTAACCGTATTCCTGTGGTTGAAAAAATCCTGAGCGCCAATGACTCAATTGCTGCCCTGAATCGCAAGCGCTTTGACGAAACAAAAACCTTCGCTGTCAATTTGATGGCCTCGCCCGGCGCCGGAAAAACCAGCGTCATCCTTCAAACCATTGCCGCGTTGACCGGCCGTCTGAAACTTGGCGTCATCGAAGGCGATACCGCACCGGTGACGATCGACGCCGATCGGGTGATCGATGCCGGCATGCCGGCGGTTCAGATCAACACGGGCGGCGATTGTCACCTGGACGCTCCAATGATCGATAGCGGTCTCAAGCAGTTACCGCTGGAGGAATTGGATCTGTTGATTGTGGAAAATGTAGGCAACCTGGTCTGCCCGGCCGCCTTTAACCTGGGCACGCACGCCAACGTGTTGATTGCCAGCATCCCGGAAGGCGACGATAAACCGTATAAATACCCGGCCATCTACCGCGGTTTGGATGTTTTGATCATCAACAAGATCGATCTGCTTCCGTACGTACGTTTCAATATGGACTATTTCCGCACCGGCGTGGAAGCGCTCAACCCCGGCCTGACCACATTCGCGATCTCGTGCACGACGGGCGAAGGAATCAACGCCTGGACAGATTGGTTGGTTCAACGTTCCGCGGAACTCAAAAGATAATGACCGTTTTGGAGCAAACCGGGCTGCGCGTCCGTGTCCGCGGGATTGTACAGGGTGTTGGATTCCGGCCGTTTGTGTACGCCCTGGCGGTTCATCATCATCTGAACGGATGGGTCCGCAATACCTCCGGCGGCGTGGAGATCGAAATCAGCGGCGCATCCGCAGATATCCAGGCATTTTGCCACAAACTACAAAACAACCCTCCGCCGCTGGCGCGCATCGACGAAATCCTGACTGAACCCATGCCCCTTAACGGTGCAGTTGGATTCGTCATCCTGGAGTCGCAACCGCAGCCGGGAGAATTCATCCCCATCTCCCCGGATATGGCCATCTGCCCGGATTGCCGCCGCGAATTGTTCGATCCATCCGACCAGCGTTACCGCTACCCGTTCATCAATTGCACCAATTGCGGCCCGCGTTTTACCATCATCAAAGATATCCCCTACGACCGGCCGAAAACGACCATGTCGCCGTTTCCCATGTGCGCGGATTGCGAAAGCGAATACCACAACCCGCTCGACCGCCGTTTCCACGCTCAGCCGGTCGCCTGCCCGGAATGCGGGCCGCAGGTCTGGTTCGCAGCGCATGGAGAAAAGCTGGCCGAAGGCGAGCAGGCAATCCAGACAGCCCGTCGATGGCTGCGCGAGGGCAAAATCCTGGCCGTCAAGGGGCTGGGCGGGTACCACCTGGCATGCGATGCCGGCAATGCCGCCGCGGTGGCGGAACTTCGCGCCCGCAAAAAGCGCAGCGACAAACCCTTCGCGTTGATGGCCGCATCGCTGCAGGCCATTGAAAAGCATTGTTTCATCGAACCCGCCGAGCGGCAGTTACTGGAATCGCCCCAGGCGCCCATCGTCCTGCTGCAACGAAAAGCAGAGGATGGGCTGGCTCCCCTGATCGCCCCCGGGCAGCGGACAATGGGCTTCATGCTGCCCTATACCCCTTTGCATCTGCTGCTGCTTGAACCCGAACCCGGTTATCCAGACGTGTTGGTGATGACCAGCGGCAACATCAGCGAAGAACCGATCGCTTATGAGGACGAGGATGCGGATCAGCGGCTTGCGCCGCTGGCGGACGGCTTTTTACTACACAACCGCGAAATTCATATGCGCACGGATGATTCGGTCGTCAGGGTATTTGAACATGCACCGTACCTGTTCCGCCGGGCTCGCGGTTATGCGCCTGAACCCATCCAGCTTCCGGATGACCTTCCCCCTATTCTGGCGACCGGCGCGGAGCTGAAGAACACTTTTTGCCTGACCCACCGGAATTACGCCTTTCTCAGCCATCACATTGGCGACCTGGAAAACTACGAAACGCTGCGCTCTTTTGAAGAAGGCATCCAGCATTACCAGCGCCTCTTCAAGGTGCAACCTGAACGCATTGCCTGTGATATGCACCCCAATTACCTGGCCACACGCTATGCCCAGGAACGCGCGCAGCGTGAAAATCTGCCCCTCCTTGCCATCCAACACCACCACGCCCACCTGGCCGCCTGCCTGGCTGACAACGGCTGGAAATCCGGCGAACCGGTGATTGGCCTGTGCCTGGACGGCACCGGGTACGGCAGTGACGGCGCAATCTGGGGAGGCGAGGTGCTGTACGGCGGTTATCAGGGCTTCCAGCGCCTGTTTCACCTGAAGTATGCTCCCCTGGCAGGCGGCGACCTTTCCGTGCGCAAGCCGGCGCGCATGGCTCTGGCGCACCTGTGGTCCGCCGGGTTGGAGTGGGAAGCCGATTTGCCGCCGGTGATGGACCTTTGCATGGAGGAACGCACCGCCCTGCGCGGGCAATTGCAGTATCACCTGAACACTCCGGCCACTTCCAGCATGGGCCGCCTCTTCGATGCTGCCTCCGCCCTGATGGGCATTCGCCAGACAGCCACCTATGAAGGCCAGGCCGCCATCGAAATGGAAGCGCTGGTCGATGGAAACGAAATTGCGCGGTATACTTTTATCCTGGACGGCAGTGAAATCGACCCCACGCCAGCCTGGGAGGAATTGATCGTGGATTGGCGCGCCGGCGTAGCCGTACCGCGCATGGCTGCCCGCTTTCACAATGGCGTTGCCGCAACCATGCTGGAGGCTTGCCAGTTGGCGCGCGAACGCACGGGCTGCCGCACGGTGGCGCTCAGCGGCGGCGTCTGGCAAAATATGGTATTGCTCAGCCAATCGGTCACGCTGCTCCGCCGTGCGGGTTTTGATGTGCTTCACCACAAACGCGTTCCAACCAATGACGGCGGTCTTGCCCTGGGCCAGGCTCTAATCGCCGCCTGGAGTCAAGTCTCTTAACAGTAACGAGGTGATTCTATGTGTCTTGCGGTTCCCGGTAAAATCACAGAAATTTATACGCTCAACACCCTGCGAATGGCAAAAATTGATTTCGGCGGCGTGATTCGCGAGGTTTGCCTGGAAGCTCTCCCCGAAGCAAAAACCGGTGATTACGCCATCGTGCATGCCGGCTTCGCGCTCAACCTGCTCAGCGAAGAGGAAGCCCGCGAAACGCTGGATGCTCTGCGCGAGATCGGCGAAATCGAAGCTGAACTCGGCCTGGAGGATGAGGAAATCTCATCCAAAGGCTTGTAAACACGATGGAATACGCACAGGCGTTTCGTGACGGCGATCTCGTCCAACGTGTGGTTGGAGAAATTCGCCGCATCGTCACCCGCGATTGGGTCATCATGGAAATCTGCGGCGGGCAAACGCATGCCATCCTGCACTCCGGCCTCGATCAACTCCTTCCGCCGCAAATCGAGCTGGTTCACGGTCCCGGCTGCCCGGTGTGCGTCACCTCGCTGGAATTGATCGACAAAGGACTGGCCATCGCCGCCCGCCCGGACGTGATCTTTTGCTCGTTTGGCGACATGCTGCGCGTGCCGGGCTCGAACCAGGATCTGTTTTCCATTAAGGCCGCCGGCGGACAGGTTCGCGTGGTTTATTCTCCGCTGGATGCCGTGAAAATTGCCCGGCAAAACCCCGATAAGCAAGTGGTCTTCTTCGCGATCGGGTTTGAAACCACCGCGCCGGCCAACGCGGCCAGCCTGCTGCAGGCCAAGGCATTGGGGCTCAAGAATTTCTCGCTGCTGGTGTCACACGTGTGCGTTCCCCCGGCCATGCATGCCATCCTGGGCGCGCCGGATAACCGCGTTCAGGGCTTTTTGGCCGCCGGTCACGTATGCGCGGTGATGGGCTACTGGGAATACCCACCCATCGCGGAGCAGTAC
>CALMIB010000370.1 GCA_937863945.1 uncultured Longilinea sp. | reverse complement strand
GGGGCGATCGGATCCGGCCGTGGGGCCGGCGCTGGAGTGCGACGCGCCCCTGCTGGCGCGGCCGGAGGCCTGTTACCGGGCGGTGTACGCGGGCGAGCAGGGCGCCTTCTGGCGGCGCATGCCGGTATCATCCCGCGATTTGGCCGCCCTGGCGCCGCACCTGCGGTCGGCCGGGCTGCGCGGGGCGCGCGTTTACGCGGGCGCGGGGGTGGACGATGCCCGCCTGGTGCTGCGCCTGATCCGCGAAGGTGTGACCTACGGCGGGGTAGCGCTGAATTACGCGCGCGCCGAGCAACTGCTGATCAGCGCACGCGGGCAGGTGCGCGGGGCGGTGCTGCGCGACCGCGCGCAGGGCGAGGAAGGGCGGACGGCCGAGGCGCCGGCGCGTGTTGTGGTCAACGCCGCCGGGCCGTGGTGCGACGGGCTGCGCGGCAAACTGGGCGGCAAGCCGCTGCTGCGCGAAAAGGCCGGTTCGCACCTGTTTTTTTCGCTGGAACGGCTGCCGCTGGCGGCGGCGATCGCGCTGCCGCACCCGCGCGACGGGCGCGAGCTGCGCTTCATCCCCTGGGAGGGGGTGGCGGCGATGGGGACGACCGACCGGGATTTTTACCTGCCCGAGGATGTGGCCGAGCCGGCCGTCAGCGCGCAGGAGGTGGAATACCTGCTGGAGGGGCTGGCGCATGCCTTCCCGGGGCTGGATCTGGGCATCCGCGACGTGATTGCCGGTCACGCGGGCGTGACGGCGCTGGCACAGGGCGGCGCGGCGGGCGCGGGCGGCGGGCTGGTGCTGGATGAGAGCGGACTGGTGACGGCGGCGGGCGGGATGCTGGCCACCTTCCGGGTGACGGCGGCGCGGGCGCTGAACCTGCTGCGCGCGCGGCTGCCGGGGCTGCGGCCGTTCGAACCCGGGCAAAAGGTGCTGGAACTGCCCGGCGAGATGCCCTACAGCGGCGTGCTCGACCCGGCCGGGTGGCGCTGCCTGGCGGGCCGCTACGGGCGCGAACTGCCCGGGCTGCTGGCTTCCACGCCGCCCGCAGAACTGACACCGATCTACCCGCGCCTGCCCTTCCTGTGGGCCGAGCTGCGCTGGGCGGCGCGCGATGGAGCGGTGGTGCACCTGGACGATCTGCTGCTGCGCCGGCTGCGCCTGGGGTTGCAGGTGCGCCGCGGCGGCGTGACTGAGATGGAGGATCTGCGGCCGTTCATCCAGCCGGAGTTGGACTGGGACAACATCCGCTGGCAGTGGGAGGTGGCGCGGTATGCAAGGATACGGGAGCTGTATTATGCGGTTTGAGTGGGAGAAAATACGTGCTTCGTTGATTCGGTATTCGGGAAAATCAGCCATTATTCAACAGTTTCGGAAAACAGGCAACGTGTAAACAATTACGAATACCCAATACCAGATACCGAAGACTAAATAGCGAGTATCGAATAATAATTTTACAAATTGTAATACAATCAACTTGTTCATCATCTCCCACTTTGGAGCCTCCATGCCCGCCGAAAATTTGCTGGCAATTGACAACGGCACGCAGAGCGTGCGCGCCCTGCTGTTTGATCCGCGCGGAAACCTGCTGGCCAAGCAGCGCGTTCCGATCCAACCGTATTATTCCGAGGGGCCGGGGCTGGCCGAGCAGGACCCGGATGTGTTCTGGAACGGGGTGTGCCAGGCCTGCCAGGGATTGTGGCAGCAGCCGGGCGTCGACCGCGCCAGCATTGCGGCGGTGGCGCTGACCACGCAGCGTTCGACGCTGATCAACGTGGACCGCGCGGGCAAACCGCTGCGCCCGGCGATTCACTGGCTGGACCAGCGCGCCACGCACGGGTTGAAGCCGGTGAGCGGCTTCTGGGGCGTGGCCTTCGCGCTGGCCGGGGCCACCGAGACGGTGGCCTACCTGCAATCGGAGGCCGAGGTCAACTGGATTCGCAAGTACCAGCCGGAGATCTGGGAGCAGACCCACAAATTTTTGCTGCTGTCGGGCTACCTGACGCACAAAATGACCGGCCGCTTCGTCGATTCGGTCGGGGCGCAGGTGGGGTACATCCCCTTTGACTATAAATCGCAGAAATGGGCCGGGAAATTCGACTGGAAGTGGCAGGCGGTGCCGATGGACCCGGCCGTGCTGCCGGAGCTGGTGCCGCCCGGTCAGCCGCTGGGCGAGATCACGGCGGAGGCCAGCGCGGCGACGGGCATCCCGGCCGGGCTGAAGCTGATCGCGGCGGCGGCGGACAAGGCCTGCGAGGTGATCGGCGCCGGCGCGCTCGACCCGCACATTGCCTGCCTGAGCTACGGAACCACCGCCACCATCAACACCACGCACAGCCGCTACATCGAGATCATCCCGCTGATCCCGCCGTATCCCTCGGCGGTGCCGGGCGCGTATAACCTGGAACTGCAAATCTACCGCGGCTACTGGATGGTGAGCTGGTTCAAAGAAGAATTTGCCTACGAAGAACGCATGCGCGCGGCGGAAAACGGCACGGAAGCGGAATTCTTCTTCGATGACCTGGTGCAGCAGGCGCCGCCTGGATCGGACGGGCTGGTGCTGCAACCCTACTGGTCGCCGGGGCTGCGCAAGCCGGGCCCGGAGGCGCGCGGCGCGATCATCGGGTTCGCCGACACGCACACGCGCGCGCACATGTACCGCGCCATCCTCGAAGGGCTGGCTTACGCGCTGCGCGAGGGCGCCGAACGCACCTCACAGCGCTCCGGCGTGCCGATTGAATCGCTGCGCGTGGCGGGCGGCGGCAGCCAGAGCGACGCCGGCATGCAGTTGACCGCCGATGTGTTCGGGCTGGCGGCCTCGCGGCCGCATGTGTATGAAGCCTCGGGGCTGGGCGCGGCGATCGACGCGGCGGTGGGCATTGGGCTGCACGCGGATTTTGGCGCGGCGGTGCGCGAAATGACGCGCGTCTCACGCACGTTTGAACCCGACGCGAAAACGCACAAAATTTACGATGAGCTGTATGAAAAAGTGTACTTGAAGATGTACGACCGCTTGAAGCCGCTGTATCGGACGCTGCAACGCAAGCAAAGTGGCGGCGCGGCGTAAAACGGCGGCCCCGGAAAGCCTTCCGGTAGATTGAACCAGGCGCCCGCTCCAGGCAAGTTGCCGGTGTATGAGAGCCTGGGCCTGCGCGTTCCGCCGGGCAGATATTGACGCTCCGGTGGTCGCTTTTTGCGCATGCCTGAGAAGGTTGCCCGGGAACACAAATATTCTACCCATGGTGATTCAATATTGCCTGCACCGGCGTTACAATGGATTTATCAGGATATTTGTGCCCTGTTTCGATCGATGGGCGCGCAATGGCCCAACCTCGAAGATGTTTCAGTCCGTTGATCGGTTTTTCAGGGTAAGCCGGGCAATCCTGGCAGGAACTCCCGGCTTTGCAAGGAGGCAATGCGATGAATCAGGAATCCAGACAAAAACTGCCGGAAGATTGGCTGGAATTCGACCCGCAGGCGGAAATCGAACGCATTACCGCCTTCATCCGGTCCGAGGTGTCACGGCGCGGCGCGCACGGCGTGATGATCGGGATCAGTGGCGGGCTGGATTCAACCGTTTGCGCCTATCTGTGCATTCGCGCCCTGGGGGTCAACCGGGTTCACGCGTTGATGCTGCCCGAGCGGGATAGCGACGAACGCCTGCACCGGATGGGGCACTTCGTGACGCAGGTTTTAGGTTTGCGCGCCAGGGAAATGGATTTAACGGATTTGATCGATCACCTGGGCCTGTATGAAGGTCTGACGCGCGAACCGATGGGGAATCGCAAAATGACAGACCGCATCATGGCGGCCCTGCGCCGTCTGAGCGGCGCACCGGTGCTGTTTTCCTGGATGCAGGCGTATGCCTTCGGCGAGCGGCGCGGATTGAGCACCGCGCTGCTGCGCAGCCGCCTGTGGGGTTATGCCGGCCAGGTTCAGGCGTTCATCCTGGGCAAAGTGCGCGCGCGCATGCTGGTTCTTTCAATCCAGGCGGCTCACCTGGACTGCCTGGTGGTGTGCACCACCGACCGCTCGGAATACTCCATCGGCCTGTACGACCCGCACGGCGATGGGGCCGGCGACCTGGCGCTGCTGCGGCATCTCTACAAGACTCAAATCCGCGAGTTGGGCCGGGCGCTGGGCGTGCCGGAAGAAATTCTCACCCAACCGTCCTCGGCCGACCTGTTAGCGGGGTTGCCGAACGAAAACGCGATTGGCCTGCGCTATGAATGGCTGGACCGCATCCTGGCGGGGATTTCGATGCGCCTGGACGACGAAGCCATTGCCGGCCGGTTGGACCTGCGCGCGAAACAGGTGGCGGAGGTGCGCGCGGCCTGCGCGCTGGCGGACGCTCGCCGAGGCTTCCCGGTCGCGCTGCAACCGCCTGACGCGCCCGAGCCGGCGGTAAACATGAACCATCGGTGAAGTCTGGCAGGGCGATTGATTTTTAAATGAATCGGGGTTTCGCCCAGGCGAATCGGGCGAAACCCCGCGGTTAAACCGCACAGGGGACGCGGCCTAGCCTTCGTATTCCTTGATCAGCTTCTTCATCACGCGCATGGCGCGGCGCAGGTTGGTGCCCGAGAGCGAGACTTGCTCGGTGGCGGCTTTGATGGTGGCCTCGGCGGCGCTGCCGTCGGTGACTTTGCTGATGCGCACCTTGAAGCCGCTGCCTTCGATCTCAAAGCCCTTGTGATCCTTGAGCAGTTTGTCGGCTTTGGCGATGGCGGCCTCGGCGGTGGCGATGTAGGTGTTCAGGTGGTTGATGTTCCACTGCAGCGTGTTGTAGGCCGCGTCGGCTTTGTTGTAGCCGGACTGAAGGTCGAGCACGACCTCCAGGCGGTCTTTGGCGTAGGCGAGCAGTTCCTTCTGGTAGGCCAGTTCCTTGACCTGGGTCACGAAGGCTTTGTCGAGCTGGGCCTGTTTGGCCGCGCTGACGGTGGAGCCAGAAGCGGCGGAG
>CALMIB010000369.1 GCA_937863945.1 uncultured Longilinea sp. | reverse complement strand
CGCTGCGAATCGAATCCTTCTCGGTCGATTTGATGGAACAACTCAAGGGCTCGCGACAGGGTCGCTTTACCCTGGCCCCCGAAGCGGCCACCGAGCGCATGCGCACCATCATCAACAAACCCATTTCCACCGAACAACTCCTGGAAACCACCCGCGCCATCTACAGCCGCGGATGGCCGACCATCAAACTCTATTTCATGATCGGCCACCCGGAGGAAACGCTGGAAGACGTGCAGGCCATTGCCGATCTGTGCAAAGCCGTGTTGGCCGAAGGCCGCCGCACGATTGGCGGGCGCGCCCAGGTGCATGCCGGCGTGAGCACCTTCATTCCCAAGCCGCACACGCCCTTCCAATGGGTTTCCGCAGATTCAGTCGAGCAAATCGAAGCCAAACAGGCCTTGTTGCGGCGTGAATTGCGCGGCCCCAACCTCAAGCTCAACTGGACCGATCCGCGCGATACCATGCTTGAAGCCTTCCTGTCGCGCGGCGACCGCCGCCTGGGTGAAGTCATCCTGGGCGCCTGGCAGCGCGGCGCGAAATTTGACGCCTGGCAGGATCAGGTTCGTCATGACGCCTGGCAGGAGGCCATCGCGGACGCCGGCCTGACGATGGATTTTTACGTCCACCGCACGCGCTTCGTGGATGAAGTCTTCCCCTGGGATCATATCAATCCAGCGGTCAAGAAGTCCTACCTGCTGGAGGAATATCGCAATTCGCAGAGCGGGATTCTGCGCGGCGATTGCCGCCAACAATGTTACGCCTGTGGCATTTTGCCGACCTTCACCGGGTTGCGGCGCCTCAACCGCGGCGATTACTGGAAATGTCCTGAAGTTCCCGCGCGAAAGACTCCGGCGCTGGCGGAATAAGAGGTCCATGTGATCCGCATCCGTCTTTCACATTCCAAATCCGGCGCATTGCGCTACACCGGCAACCTGGATATGCAAAAAGTGTGGGAACGCGCTTTCCGGCGCGCCCGGCTACCGCTGGCCTACAGCCAGGGCTTTCACCCGCAGCCGCGCATCAACCAGGCCTGCCCGCTCCCGCTTGGGTTTACCTCGACGGCCGAATTGCTGGACGTCTGGCTGACCGACGAAATGCCGCTGGATCAGGTGCGCGCCGCCGTCGAAGGAGCCATCCCCGCCGGATTGAAAATTCAGGCCGTAGAAACCATTGACCTGCACGCCCCCGCTCTGCAAACCCAGGTGGATACCGCGGACTACGCCATCACGCTGCATCATCCGGTCGATGCCGGCGATTTGCGCAGGCGCATTGCAGCGTTGATGGATGCGCCGGCAGTGATGCGCGAACGGCGCGGAAAAATGTATAATCTCCGGCCCTTGATTATGGCTATGCGAATTTTTGAACCCATCGGCAATCCCGTCCGGCTCTTCCTGACGCTCACGGTGCGGGAAGGCGCCACCGGGCGGCCCGTGGAAGTGCTGCTGGAGCTTGGGTTGGATCCGTTTGCGGCGACGGTGGCACGCACGCAACTGCGCCTCAAAGATCTGCCCCCCGAGAGCCTCTAAGGTGGGGATGCCAGCTACCGTTTTCTTTGAGTGCAGCAACCCGGCATGCGCTTTCCGTTTCCCCGCGCCGCCGGCCATGCTCCAATGCCCGCGCTGCGGAAGCAGCTTGAACTCCGTGCCGGAGGCATCCAGCCTGGCTGCGGCCAACCCGCGCGACGAAACCGCCCACCGTCCGCTGGAAGCCCTCCTGGACAACATCCGCAGCACCTACAACGTGGGCGCCATGTTTCGCACCAGCGACGGCGCGGGCGTGGGGCATCTCTACCTGACCGGCACCTCCCCCACGCCTGAGAATCCGCGCGTGGGTAAAACCGCGCTCGGTGCTGAGTTTGCGGTGCCGTGGTCGTGGCACGCCAACGGTCTCCAGGCCGCTCTCCAGGTGAAGGCGCAGGGCAGCCAGCTTTGGGCGCTGGAAATTGGGCCAGATTCCACGTCTGTGTTCCAGGCAGCGCCTGAAATGCCGGGTGAACCGCTTTGCCTGGTGGTCGGCAATGAGGTCTCCGGGATCGATCCTGGCATCCTGGCACTGTGCGACCGGTACGTTTGGATTCCCATGCAAGGCTACAAGCGGTCGCTCAATGTCGCCATAGCATTTGGCATCGCGGTGTACACCTTGCGGTATGCGGCCAGCGTTCCACATTGTGGTAAGATTTGAGAGGTAATTTTCCGAACCACCGGAGGGGCTGAATGCCAATTTACGAATATATTT
>CALMIB010000368.1 GCA_937863945.1 uncultured Longilinea sp. | reverse complement strand
CCGTCACCACGCGCTGCCCGGCGCGGTATTTGTCCAGGTACAGGCCGCGCACCGCATCGATGCTGGCGTAGCCGTGCGAATCGAGCCACTGCCCGGCTTCAGCGGCGATTTTGCCGTACACGCCGGGACCTTTGAGGATGGCAGCGGTGCACACGCCCACCAGGGATGCGCCCGCCATCATGAACTCGATCACGTCCGCGCCGGTGGTCACGCCGCCCACGCCGATGACCGGCTTGTCGGTGGCGCGCGCCACCTCGAACACCGAGCGCAGCGCCAGCGGTTTGATCGCCGGGCCGGACATCCAGCCGTAGCCGAATTTGGAGCCCATCGGCGAGCTGACGCTTTCGGGGTCGATGATCAGGCCGGGGCCGAGGCTGTTAATGCAGGTAAAGCCGTCCACGTAGGGTTCCAGCAGCGCGGCCACCTCGCCCAGGTCGCCGGAGTGCAGGCTGAGCTTGGCGATGATGGGCACATTGACGGCCTCGCGCAGCGCGGCGGCGGTTTCGACCAGTTGCTGCGGGTCGAGGTAGTGGAAGGAGAATTCGATCATATCCATGCCGATGCGCTCGAGGCGCGGGCCCAGTTCGCTCAGGTCGTCGCGGGTGTAGCCCGCGCTGGCGATGATGGGCAGCCCCAGGCGGCGCGCGGCTTCCAGCGCCAGGCCGTATTCATGCGCGAACCAGGCTTCGGGCGGCAGTTCGCTCCACAGCTCGGTGTTGAGCAGGTTGTCCTTGCCGAAGCGCGCCATGTTGGGGTGCGGCACCGGCGCGGCGATCCGCGAGATGGTCTTGGTGAGCAGCCCGCCCGCGCCGCCATCGCCCGCCGCCGCCACCCACCGCCCCGAGCCCACGTTGGGCCCGGCCGCCGGGATGACGGGGTTGGTGAATTGCCTGCCGAACGCCTGCACAGAAAGGTTGGCCATGCGAAATGATCCTTATTCGGGGATGGTTTTGGAGATGGGAGTGATTTTATCTGAAAATCGCGGGAGTGGGAAGTTTTGCCGCAAAGAAGCAAAAATCGCGAAGAAAGGACACAGATGGAAACCGTTGTACGCGGTTG
>CALMIB010000367.1 GCA_937863945.1 uncultured Longilinea sp. | reverse complement strand
GGAGCCGCTGTTCGGGGGAATCATTGATTTGTTGGGGCCGCTGCTGTTGAAGAGAAGCGGTTAGCGGTTGGCTGTTAGCCATTAGCTTTTGAATCGCGCCGGTCTTTGACCCCTTGTCAGGCGCTGCCCGCGCGCGTTCAGCCTGTATATTGGATCAAAAATCTGTGTACAGCCTTCACGAGGACTGGAATTCCTTGAACAGGCGCTTCTCTTCCCCTTCGATGAGATAAGCGCTGACGACGACGTATTTTTCGATGCCCGAACCGACCAGCTTGCGGCGCAGCAGCTCGTCCACCTGAAAAATGCCGGCATTGTTGTTCATCCAGATATCGATCTGGATGGGTTTCTCGGTTCCCTCAAGGATATCCACCTTGTCGATCGCCGCGGCGGAGACGGAGTGGATGTCCATTTTACCGGCCTCGTAGGGGATGCGCGAGCGCCCCTGGCTCATATCCATGGCATCCGCCACCCGCACGATGCCGGCCTCGATGGTGTAGGGCGTGCCGCCGCTGCGGTGCGCGATGATGGCGTGCAGCGTCTCGGAGATGACGATCGTCCGTTCCTCGACCGGCAGGAAATCGAGGATACGGTGCAGGATGCTGTTGGCCAGGAACAGGCTGTACTCTTCGTGTCCCTCGCGGCTGATCGACATGCCCAGGTCGTGAAACAGGCTGGCCAGCAAAATGATCAGTTCGGCGTAGTGGGTGGAGAGATCGTAATTGCGCGTGACCGACATCATCACCTGGCGTTTTTCGAGGATGCGGGCCAGGCGCAGGGCGATGTTGGCAACGATCTGGAAGTGCACCGGGCCATGATCGGTCATGCCCAGCCGGTCGATGGCGTTGATGTTGTTGACGCGCCACAGAGTTTTGATTTCAACATCTTCATTAATAATGGCCAGCACTTTCTCCAACATGCTGTTGCGGTGCGCCGGCACGCGGATATCGATTTGCGAATATTTTCGGGGTTCCATGGGGCAGGCTCCTTTCATGAATGCAGCCATATTATCTCATGATTGGCGGCGGGTTGGGGGAAGCGTGAACAAGTCTTCGCAGGGGGAGGCCTCAACTGAGTTCACCGCGAAGACGGGAAGAGCGCGAAGAGGAGAAGAGGAACACAGATGAACACGGATTTTTCACAGATGGGCACAGATGAAAGATCTGTGTTTCCTTGCGATTCTCACCGTCCTGATTAACAACCGCGGCCGGGATGAACGGGGTATGTATATTTACAGGCGCGTCGGGTATTTGTTTTTGAAACAACTCGAAACGAATAAAAATTGCTGATTGCCGAATGAAAAAGAACTCAGGGTTGATACGGTTTAGTTTAATGTCACCCCAGCCGCTGTGACCCATGCCGCCAACCTGGCGCTGTTCATGACCGGTGTCTCTCAGGTGTTAATGTGCAATTAGCGACAGGAGGATCTCGATTTCAGCATTCTGGACTTGAAAGCTCACTGCCGAGGCTACCGATCTGTGGCGGAGACAATACAAATGCTTCCGCAAAAACCCGATGACAATTTAGTTTCCCGGCTTTTCCACAAAGTGGCTGCTTTGGGCCGCATTTACCCTGTCAAAGCGCCTGTTTCTTCAGGCTAATTGGCGAAGGTATTGGCTTTTGTGATTTCAAAAAAACCGTGGGCGGAACTCTATTCCTCCACCCACGGCTCTCTTCACCTCATTCCTCAGAACCCATCCACTCATCACTCGTATTTTAAAGCCGTCACCGGCACCAGCGTGGCCGCACGTAATGAGGGATACAGCCCCGAGAGAAGTCCCACCAGCGTGGCAAACACCAGCGCGAACAGCGGCAGCCACAGCGGCGTGTAGGTCATCTGCGTCGAAACCGTGTTGCCCTGGCTGACCATGTAGTTGCTCAGCACCACGTTGAGGACGGCGCCGCCGCCCCAGCCCAGCGCCACGCCACCCACCCCGCCGATGAAGCCGATGCCGGCGGCCTCCCCCAGGAAGATGCTCAGCACGTTGCGGTTGGTTGCGCCGATGGCCTTCATCAGGCCAATCTCGCGCGTGCGCTCCAGGATGGCCATAGCCATGGTGTTGGCAATGCCGATGGCCGCCACCAGCAGGGCGATGGCGCCCACGCCGCCGAACACAAGCTGCATAATGATGAAGACGCTGTTGATGCTCTCCACCATTTCCTGCGGCGTGCTGGCGTAGAAGCCCATCGCGTTGATCTGGTCGGCGATTTCGATGGTCTGGTCGGGGCTTTCGGCCCGCACCACCAGGCTGTTAAAGCCGTCCTTATTGCGGTTGATGCGCTTGCCCTGAACCCATTCGGACCAGGCGGTCATTTCGTCCATGCGCACGTACATCATGTAATCCGATTCGCTGCGGTTTTCCTGGATGATGCCGACGATGCGCAAATTGACCGTCTTGGTGACCGGCGTGCCGGTGGCGTCCCACTTGGTCAGCACCAGGCGCACCTGCTGCCCCAGCAAATCCGGCTGGGTGGGCTCTTCCTGGCCGGGGCGCATGTTGGGATCCATGAAGCCGCGCGCCGCGTAGCCGCCGAGGATGGCCGTGCCACGCTCCAGCGTGGTCACGCCGCTTTCCATGTTGTAGTCGAAGACGGCCAGATCGGTGGTATCGACGCCCATGATGGAGGGCCAATTGACCAGTTTGCCCACGCGCAGCTCCGCGCCGCCGGGGAACCAATCGCGCGCCACGGCAGCCTTGACGCCCGGGATGGCGGCGATTTCGGAGATGGCCGTAGGCGTCAACAACTTCTGATTGGAAGCCGACGAACCACCGCCTCCGCCGCCCCCGCCGGCCGGGACTGCTTTAACCTCCATCGGCATATCGCCGTAATTGGGCGAAACGTCGATGCGCGACAGGTCATTGACGCCCCACAACTGGCTGGTGGCGCTTTTTTGCAGGCCGGATGCCAGCGAAACCAGGATGACCACCGAGGCCGTGCCGATGACGACGCCAATCGCCGTCAGCGCCACCCGCCCCTTGCGCCGGCCGAGGTTGTCGATGATCAGACTGAGCATGTCAAAGAATCGCATACCAATATCCTTTCCATCTTCCCCCCCTCTCCATTTTCTTTAGAAAATGGGGAGGGTCGGGGAGGGGTCATCCCTTGCCGCCCGGCACCACCGGCATTGGCTCGATCGGTTTACCTTCCGATGGAATGCCTTCCACCGGCAGCGTGTCCACCGGCTCGGTTTGTTCGCTGCCCAGGCCAAACAGGCCCTTGAAGAAGCGCGCCACCTTTTGCAGGAAGGTCTCCGGCTCCGCGGGGATCTCCTCGGGCGGGATCTCGCCCTCCGGCGGCTCGTAAACCGGCATCTCCTGCACGTCCACGGTCAACGATTGCTCGATGACGCGCGGCTGGTTGAAATCATCGGTATAGTTGACCGTGATCTTCATCTCCAGCGGGCCTGGCTGGAACGGCACCAGGTTCGAATCGAGCGTGAAGTACCCGCCCGCGTCCAGCGCGCCCACCAGCGCCACGTTGTTGGTCACGTCCGCGTTCTCGGCGGTCACCTTCATGTTGCCCAGCACGGTGATGCTGCGCCCCAGGTTGGTCACCTGCAGCGGCAACTGGCCCATCTGCCCGGCGAAAAAGATGCCCGGATCGCGGTAGAAGTTGACCTCCACCTGCGGCAGCTTGTAAACCAGCAGCGTGATCACCTGGTCATCCACGTAGCGCGTGCCGCCCGGATCGGTATAAACAAACGACAGCTTGAAGGTGTAAGCGCCCGGGTTGGCCGACACGTTGACGATCAGCCGCTGGGTGGTCTTCAGTTCGGTGGCGGCGTTCACGTCGCCCAGGAAAACCAGGTTCGAGCTGCCCAGCGGGGCGAAGGTGCTCAGGTCGCTGCCCGAGCCCTGCGTGCCCGGCTGCGGCGTGCCGTTATCACCGGAAACTACGCCGCCGCCCAGCACCATCGTCACCGCGCGCGCGTTGGCGTTGCCCAGGTTGTGCACGTTGATCTCGAGCTGGAAGATGCTGCCCGGCTGCAATGGGTCGATGTCGGTGCTGTAGGCATTGACCACCAGTTGCGGCCGCAGGATTGCGGTGGGCGTGACGGTCGGTCGGGCCGGGCCGGTGTACACCGGTTTGGTCGGGTCGGCCGCCACGTACAGCGTGATGGTGAAATTCTCAGTGTAGCTCGCGCCGCCGGGGTCGCTGTAGCTGACCGCCACGGAGATGACGGCCGGCGCGCCCTTGTTGGCAGCATTGACCATGAAGGGCTGGTTCACGCCTTCGGCTTCGGTTGGGGTGATCTCCGAAAGCGTCTTCACGCCGCCGGTCTGCAGCGGCAGGAAGCTGTCGGACGAGAAGGACAGCACCACGTTGACCGCGTTGCTGCCGCCCTTGTTGCGCACGTCCAGCTTGAGGGTGAAGCTGTCGCCCTGGACGAGGACGGCCTTGTCGGTCGAATAGCCGGCCAGGTACACCAGCGGCCGCCCGGCGGCCTGCTGCTGCGTGGCGGTAGCTGGCTCGGAAGTCGGCGCCGGGTAGGCTGAGGGAAAAGGCGTGGGGGGGCGAATAATTGGCGGGCGGGTCACCGGGGGGGAGGCGGTCGGCTCAATCTGCGCCAGCACGCGCCCGTTACCGGCCGCGCCCAGCAGCAGCGCCAGCACCAGGAAAGAGATCATCATCAGGGAAAAACGGCGGGAGGGTTTCATGAAGAATTTCCTTAAGATTTTATTTCAGCTTTGGTATCGGCTTTGGTTTCGGACCTGGCTTCAGCCGGGGTTTCGAATGGGTTGAATTCGGAAGCGGCCTGGTATTCGGCCTCGCTGACGGTCTTGCCGTCCAGCAGGTACACCATGTGGGTGGCAAAATGGCTCATGCGGATGTCGTGCGAAACCACCACCACGGTGCGCCCGCCGCGGTGCAGTTCGGACAGCAGTTGCATGATGGCGTAGCCGCTGCCGGTATCCAGGTTGCCGGTGGGTTCGTCCGCCAGGATCATGCGCGGGTTGTTGACCAGCGCGCGGGCCACGGCCACGCGCTGCTGCTGGCCGCCCGAAAGCTCGGTGGGCTTGTGCCGGGCGCGGTTTTCCAGGCCTACCTGCTTCAACAGGGCCGCCGCGCGCTTCCGGCGCGCCAGCCCGCTGATACCGGCGAAGCGCATCGGGAAGGAGACGTTCTCCAGCGCGCTCATGCTGCTCACCAGGTTGAACGACTGGAAGATGAAGCCCACCTCGCGGCGGCGGTACACCGCCAGCGCGTTTTCGTCCATTGTCTCCAGCTTTTGCCCGTCCACGCGGATGCTGCCGGAGGTCACCCGGTCGAGCCCGCCCAGCAGGTAAAGCAGCGTGCTTTTGCCCGAGCCGGAAGGGCCCATCACCACAGTGAACGAGTTGGCCGGGATATCCAGGTCCACCCCGTCCAGCGCACGCACGATGTTGCGCCCCATCACAAAGGTCTTGTGCAGGTCGCGGATTTGAATGAAGGTGTGGTTTTCAGTCATGGCCTAGAAGAAGAAAAAGCCGCTTCCGGCGCCCGACAGGCCGTCCAACTGCCCGCCGATGAATCCCGGCAGCGCCTGCAGTGCCAGCAGGATGAGCACCGTCGCCAGCACGGTCAGCCAGGCCTTTCCGCGCCGCAGCCCCGAGATGATCGCCGCGCCGGTCAGCAGCAGCGCCACCATCCACAGGAAGTAGATGTCCACGAAGCCGAGCATCGAGCGCAGGTAGAGCAGGAAACCGGTGGCATCGGCGGCGATGAACCCGGAAAGCCCCTGCCCGGCGATGAGCTGCTTGTTAGCCATCACCGCGATGGTCTGCACGATCATGCGCAGCGCCAGCGGCAGCATGGCCCAACCGGCCAGGTTGAGCGCGGCGGTGTTGGTGCTGCGGCTGCCCGCCAGCGTGAGCGCCAGGTGCAAAATGCTGCCCAGCAGGAACCAGCTCACCCACAGGCCCAGCACCGCACCCAGCGCGGGGAAGACGATGGTGAACATCGGCCCGGATGAATTGGCCTGGGCCTCCATGAATTGCTGCTGTTGCTCCGGCGACCACCACTCAAAATCGGGCGGGATCTCGCTGCCCATCTGCGCGGCCAACTGGCGCACCGGCGAGGCCGCCAGCACCGCGACGATTGCCAGCACCGAAAGCACCAGCAGCGGCGTGATCCATACGGCATGGCTTTGTTCGGAGACGGCGGTCAATGTGCGCCGCGGCCGGAAGAAGGTGGGCAGCAGCCATTCAAAGTGTACACGGCGCGGCCGTTCTTCGATGACGTCCAGGTTTTCAAGTTCAGCTTCGGTCATGGAGTTCCTCGTTATTCAGAACGGATATCAGGCAGAAACAACAATACCTCAGGCATACCCACTTAGGATACCATAAAGCTTAAACGTCGGCGCACCCGAAAAGTTCCCGCGGCGGGGCGCCGGTCGCCAGCCCCTTGCCATAGGAATGCCACGGGCAGGCCGAGCGCCTCTACCTCCTGGTCTCTGACCCACCCGGCCATAACATCATCCGATCGGTACGGGCGAGACGGGAGAAATCGTCCAGATTTTTACCCGACGTCCAAAGCCTTGCCCCAATGCCAACCCGCGGCGCGGAGAATTGGGGATGTGTGCGATGAATCACGTCCACGGGGAATTTAAACCGATATAATCAGGGATATATGAAACTTCATATTCTGCCCGCCGGGTTGGGACAGTTTTTCCTGCTCGAGGATCCGCACGGGCTGTTTCTCATCGATTGCAGCACGCCCGGCAAGGAAGACGTGCTGCTGGCCAAATTGCGCGAGCTGGGCCGCAGCGACCTGAAATTGATCTGGATCACGCACGCGCACTACGACCATTACGGCTCGGCAGCCGCGCTGCGCCGTCTCACCGGCGCGCGCATCGGTGCGCACCCGGCCGACGCGGATGACCTGGCGCGCGGCGGGTCGCCGCTGGGCAGCCCGCGCGGTTATGGCTTCCTGTACTTGCTCGGGCAGCCGCTGGCCCGGCGCATCCACCCTTTGCCGCCCGCTCCGCCCGATTTTACCCTGGAAGACGGCGAAACCCTGGAACGGTTTGGACTGGAAGCCACCGTGCTGCACACGCCCGGTCACACGCCGGGGCATACCTGCCTGCTGCTGGCCAACGGAACGGCCTTTGCCGCCGACCTGATCGGCAGCCCGCGCCGGCCGCACGCGCAAAACCTGCTGGCCACCGACTGGCGCCAGATACCTCCCAGCCTGGCGCACCTGCAGGCCGCCCACCCGCAAGTGGTTTATATGGGGCATTCGCGCCGGCCCATCACGGGACAGGCGCTGCAGGGCATTCGGCCGTAGGCAGGCCTTGCCGGAACGGGGCCGGATGGCCGGCGG
>CALMIB010000366.1 GCA_937863945.1 uncultured Longilinea sp. | reverse complement strand
GGAAGCGGTCGCCTCCGGTACCGGCATTGCCAACTATGTGGCTGAAAAACTGGCAGGCGGGGCAACCTCTCCGCTGCTGAAAGGTCCCCACCCCAGCGCCAGGGAAATCAGTGCGGCTGCTTCGCAGGGCGACCTATTGGCAATCGAAGCCATTCACCGGGCCGGAACGTACATTGGACATGCACTCGCCGATTTCCTGCACATGCTCAACCCCTCCATCGTGATTCTCGGCGGCGGCGTCTCGCACAGCGGCGAATTATTATTTGCGCCCATCCGCGCCGCCGTGGAAGAGCGCGTGATCTCGACGGAATACACCCGTGATCTACAAATTGTCCCGGCCCAGCTTGGCGACGACTCCGGGCTGATGGGGGCGCTGGCGCTTGCCAAAATGGACGACCATATCTGAAAGCAAAAATCAGATGCATGGGGCTGGCCTCGGATCGAGGCCAGCCCTTTTTAGTGCCTTTCCTCCTCTCCATCCATGGAGTTCCCTCTCTATTTTCTACCCGGCGGATTTGATATAATCATAAGGCTCTTATCATAGAGCCTTTCCTTTATTAAGGGCAACCGTAGAATCTTCAATCCTGTCTGTTGTATCAACATTTCTGAGGAGGAAATGCATGGAACCCTTCAAGCTTCCAGGGCCGAAAGCCAGCGCAATCATCGCGCGCGATCATTCCGTTGTTTCGCCTTCCTATCCGCGGGGATATCCCTTCGTGATGGATCATGGGAAAGGCGTTGAAGTATGGGATGTGGACGGCAATCGGTTCCTCGATTTCGCTGCCGGAATCGCAGTAGTCTCCACCGGGCACGCGCATCCCAAAGTTGTCAAGGCAATCCAGGAACAGGCGGAGCAATTTATCCACATTTCTTCCGATTTTTACCATTCCAAATGGGTTGACCTGGCGGAAAAGCTGGACGAGATTGCCCCGTTCAAAGAAGATGCGGTATCCTTTCTGACCAATTCTGGCACCGAATCGGTGGAAGCAGCCATCAAACTGGCGCGCTATCATACCAGGCGCAGCGAGTTCATCGGCTTCTTCGGGGGCTTCCACGGGCGCACCATGGGCGCGGTCACCTTCACCGCCAGCAAGCCACATTACCACAAGGGTTTCTTCCCCCTGATGAACGGCGTGGTGCACGCCCCCTATCCCGATCCCTACCACCCGCTGCTGCACACGCGCAAGGGAGAAGATATCGGCACAGCCGTGGTTCGATACATCGAAGAGGAGATCCTGGGCCGGATCCTGCCCGCCGACGATGTGGCCGGCATTCTGATCGAGCCCATCCAGGGCGAGGGCGGTTACATCGTTCCACCCGAAAGCTTCTTCCCGGCGCTGCGCGCGCTGTGCGACCGGCACGGCATCCTGCTCATCGCCGACGAAGTTCAGGCCGGCGTGGGGCGCACCGGCAAATGGTGGTCCATCGAGCATTTCGGCGTCGAGCCGGACATCATCTGCGCCGCCAAAGGCATCGCTTCCGGCGTTCCCCTGGGCGCGATGATTGCCCGCAAGAGCGTGGTCACCTGGCCCAAGGGTTCGCACGGCAACACCTACGGCGGCAACCCGCTCGCCTGCGCGGCCTCCCTGGCCACCCTGGACCTGATTGAAAACGGTTACATGCAAAATGCCACCGAGGTGGGGCAATACACCCTCGACTGCTTATTCGATATGGCCGAACGGCATCCCAGCATGGGCTGCGTGCGCGGCAAGGGGCTGATGATCGGCGTGGAATTTGTCAAGGACCCCGAGACCCACAAAGCCGATGAAAAGCTGCGCGATGTGGTGGTGGACAAGGCTTTCGAGCGCGGCCTGCTGCTGCTCGGCTGCGGCAAAAGCGTCATCCGCGTGTCCCCGCCGCTCTCCATCACCCGCGCTGAAATCGATGAGGGCCTGGCCATCTTCGAAGAAGCCATTGACCTGGCTGAAAAGGGAAAGTAAATCCACATGCTGCCCGACTTCCGCGTCCGCCAGCGCGATTACCTGCTCGAAATTGCGCGCGCATTAACCGAAGAATTGGATTTGAATGCGCTGCTTAACCGCATTTTGAACGTCTCGGTTGAAATGCTGGCCGGACAGGCCGGGCTGATTGCACTGCGCACCGAAGCCGGAGGGTGGAAAGTCCAGGTGTCCCAGGGCATCCCTCCGGCTTTTCTGCGCCTGTTGACCCCCTACTTATCCCAGATCCCGGAGAAAGAAGAGCCGGAGCGCTTTGAAATCCCCGAGATCAACCGCCTGCTCAAAGAACTCACCCGTTCTGCCAGCCTGGGACTGTTGAGCGGCGTCGGTTTGCCATTGGTGGCGCGCAAAAAAGTGGTCGGCGTCATCTTTATTTTCCGCAGTTACCCCGACCTGTTTTCTGGAAATGACCGGGTACTCCTCAGCAGTTTTGCCAACCAGGCTGCCATCGCGGTTCAAAATGCCCAGTTGTACACACAGATCAACCGCGACCGTGAGCGCCTTTCGGCCCTGCTGGACACCCCCGGCGATGGTATTCTCATCCTGCGCCCCGACCTGAGAATCGAACGCTGCAACCCGGCGGCGACTTTCATGCTCGGGTTGCCTGCCGGGCAAATCCAGGAGCGGCCGCATGAAGATGTCATCCGTTGGTTCACGCCGCCGCAGGGCCTGACTTTGGAGCAGGCCGTGGCGGGCGGTTGGCCGCTCACGCGGCATGCCAACCTGTATGTCGAAGGCGACCTGCAGCGCGGCCCGGACCAACCGCCGCTTCCGGTCGGCATTACCTACTCCCCGCTGATCTCCGCGGATAATACCCTGCTCAATATTTTCGCCTCCATGCGCGATATCACCCGATTCCGCCAGGCGGAGGAGATGAAGTCCACCTTCATTTCAGTCATCAGCCACGAACTGAAGACCCCGGTCGCATTGATTAAAGGCTATGTCAGCACGCTGCGCCGTGATGATGTCACCTGGGATAGCGGCATCGTCCAGGAAAGCCTGCAAGTGATCGAAGAAGAAGCCGACCGCCTGAGCCTGCTCATCGAGAACCTGCTGGACGCCTCCCGGCTGCAATCCGGCGGGCTGGCGCTGAAACGCACCGATATTTCCATCCCCGACATGGCCCGGCGCATCGCCGCCCGCATGCAAACGCAAACAGAAAAACACACCATTTTGTTGAGCTTTCCGCAGGATTTCCCGGTGATCGTCGCCGACGAGCAGCGCCTCGAACAGGTCCTCTCCAACTTGATCGGCAACGCCATCAAGTATTCTGCCGGCGGTGAAATCACCGTGTCGGGCCAGGTGCGCCCGGATGTGGTCATTGTCTGCGTCAGCGACCAGGGCCCCGGCATTGCGCCGCAGGATATCCCGCACATTTTTGACCGCTTTTACCGGGGGCCGGACATGGCCCGGCAGACCAAGGGCGCCGGGTTGGGGCTGTACCTCACCCGTTCAATCGTTGAGGCGCACGGCGGGCGCATCTGGGTTGACCCTGAGTCAGGTAAGGGGGCTCGCATCTGCTTCACGCTGCCGCGCAATCCTGAATTGAAATCTTCGCTCCAGATGGTATAATCTACCCCATCTTAATCTGAAGCGAGTGACGAACATGGCATCCATCCGCACAAGTTGTCCGCGTTGCAAATCGCCGGTTGCAGCCGATGTTGAGCAATTATTCGATATGTCCGTTGATCCGCAGGCCAAGAATCGCCTGCTGAGCGGGACGGCAAATGTCATCCATTGCCCCACCTGCGGTTATGACGGTATGCTCAGCACGCCGGTCGTTTACCATGACCCGGAAAAAGAATTGCTGCTCACCTACTTCCCCTCCGAAATGGGCCTGCCGCTGAACGAGCAGGAAAAATTGATCGGCCCGCTGCTGAACCAGGTGATGAACCGCCTACCGGTCGAAAAACGCAAAGCCTATCTGCTGCGCCCGCAATCTATGCTGACCTTTCAGACCATGATCGAAAAAATCCTGGAAGGCGACGGCATCACCCGCGAAATGCTGGATGAGCAGCAGAAGAAAATCAATCTGCTCCAGCGATTGCTGTCCACACCGGTGGCGGACGACCGCGCCATGATCATCAAACAGGAAGAGGCTTTGATCGACGAGACCTTTTTCAGCATGATCAGCCGCATCATCCAATCCAGTCTGGCACAGGGAGACGAACAATCCGCGCGCACCATTGCCATGCTGCAACAGGAACTGGTAACGCAGACCGAAACCGGTAAAAAACTGCTCGCCAACGCCCAGGAAGCCCAGGAGGCCCAGCGCCAATTGCAGGAAGTCAGCAAGGCCGGCCTGACCCGCGAGAAATTGTTGGACTTGATGATCGCTTCACCCACAGATACCCGCCTGGCGACCTACGTTAGCCTCACCCGCGGCGGACTGGATTACCAGTTCTTCCAGATTCTCAGCGAACGGGTGGACAAGGCCGAAGGCGACGAAAAGCAGAAACTGCTCGACCTGCGCGCCAAACTGCTCGAGCTGACCAGCGAAATCGACAAGCAGTTGCAGGAAGAAGCCAAAGCATCGCGCCAGTTGCTCGACCAGGTGCTGGCTGCCGAGGACGTGGAAGCGGCCGTCCGCGAAGTGCTGCCCGCCATCAACGAATACTTCCTCGAGGCATTGAAGACCGAACAGGAAAGCGCCCGCCAGAAGGCCGATTTGGCCCGCCTGGGGAAACTCGGCAAGGTAGCCAAGGTGATCGAAGAGGCCAGCGCTCCTCCGCCCGAGGTGGAATTGATCGAAAAACTGATGGAAGCTGCGGACGAACCGGGCCGCCAGAAGCTGCTTCAGGAAAATGCTGCCCTGGTGACGGACGAATTCGTCCAGGCATTGAACAGCCTGGTCGCTCAGGGCGATGGTGACGGCAACAACCCGGAGATGGGCGCCAGGCTGCAGGAAGTGTACCGCTCCGCCCTGCGTTACATGATGCAAGCCAATATGAAAGCCTGAAAGAATGCGAAAACCGGGACCTGCACAAGGCCCCGGCTTTTTTATTATTCGCCCGGATTGTCCAACCGCAGCCCGTGGCCTCGCACGGTCACCAGGTAAGTGTGGCTGGAATCCAGTTGCGCCAACCGGTCGCGCAACCGCCGCACCAGGGCATCCAGAGCCTGTTCGGATACCCCCCCGGCTTCGTCTTCGCTCCAGATGGCATTGACCAGCATCTGGCGCGGAACCACCCTGCCCTGCTGTTCATACAACGAATGCAACAGCCGGAATTGGGCCGCCGAGAGCGGCGGCAGCTTCGGT
>CALMIB010000365.1 GCA_937863945.1 uncultured Longilinea sp. | reverse complement strand
GGGCCTGTAGCGCAGCTGGGAGCGCGCTTCAATCGCACTGAAGAGGCCGGGGGTTCGAATCCCCCCAGGTCCACAAGAGTGACAGGCTCGATTAACAAATCAGGTAATACCTGGGCCCATAGCGCAGTTGGGAGCGCGTCTCAATGGCATTGAGAAGGCCGGGGGTTCGAATCCCCCTGGGTCCACTCCGGAAGAGGTTAAAGATCAGGCACCGCGGAATCAATTCATTGAAACCTGGGTGCCTGATGTTTTTTCTGGGCCTTTTTCTGGTACAATGAATTGATAATCAATCGAAAAGCCACGTCAGGAGTAGTAAGCCATCCGACAGCGAGCCGGGAGAGTGAGGTGTGAGCCCGGCAGAGCGCCAGCGGAGCGCAATAAGGCTGAACTCGCCTGGACGCCCCTTCCACGGGGCAAGCTGCTGCGGTGAACTCGAGTAGCCGCAGCCGGGTGCGCCCGATAACGCGCCGAAAGCGGCCTGAGCATCACGCTCTGGCAAGCAGGGTGGTACCGCGGAGCAAGCCTTCGTCCCTTACAGGATGGAGGTTTTTTTGTTTTCGAGCAACGAAACGAGCAAGGAGATGAGAATGGCCAGGAACGAAAGCCCAATTTACAATCCGGCAGAGATCGAGCCCCGCTGGCAGCAGCGTTGGGAAGCCGACGGACTGTACCACTCCGATATAGATCCGCAGCGCCCCAAGTACTACGCGCTGACCATGCTGCCGTACCCGTCCGGCGACCTGCACATCGGTCACTGGTATGCCATGACGCCCTCGGATGCCCGGGCGCGCTTCATGCGCATGCGCGGGTTCAACGTGCTTTTCCCAATGGGTTTTGATGCGTTCGGGCTTCCGGCTGAAAACGCGGCAATCCGCAAGAACATCCACCCGCGCGTGTGGACCTACCGCAACATCGAAAACATGCGCAAGCAGTTGCGCTCCATGGGCGCCATGTTCGACTGGCGGCGCGAAGCCGTCTCGGCCGATCCGGAATACTACCGCTGGACGCAATGGTTCTTCACGCAGCTCTTCAAGCACGGGCTGGCGTATCATAAGATGTCGCCGGTCGATTGGTGCCCCAATTGCAATACCACCCTGGCGCGCGAGCAGGTGTGGGGCGACGACCGCCACTGCGAACGCTGCGGCACGCCGGTGATCAAGAAAGACCTGGATCAGTGGTTCTTCCGCATCACGAAATACGCGGATGAATTGCTGCGTTTTGACGGTATCGATTGGCCGGAACGCGTGCGCACGTTGCAAACCAACTGGATTGGTAAATCCGAAGGCGCGCATGTCATCTTCACCACCGAACAGGGCGACCCGCTGCAGGTGTTTACCACCCGCCCGGATACCCTGTGGGGTGTGACCTTCATGGTGCTGGCGCCCGAGCATCCGCTGGTGGCGAAGATCACCACGCCGGAACAAAAGGCCGCCGTTGAGGAATATATCCTGCAGGCTTCCCGCCAAACGGACATCCAGCGCGAGGCCGCGGACAAGGAAAAGAGCGGTGTTTTCACCGGCGGCTACGCCATCAACCCGGTTAACGGCGAGCGCATCCCGATCTGGATCGCGGATTACGTGCTGATGACCTACGGCACCGGCGCGATCATGGCCGTGCCGGCGCACGACCAGCGCGATTTTGACTTCGCGCGCAAGTTTGGGCTGCCAGTCAGGGTGGTCATCCAGCCGGCCGATATCGACCCGATCCGCGAGGAAGACATGACCGCGGCGGTGCCGGCAACCGGAGCCATGATCCACTCCGGACCGCTGACCGGCACACCCGGCGGCGAAGCCTTCGACCGCGCGGTGGCATTTGTCGAGGAAAAGGGCGTGGGACACCGCGCCACCAACTACCGCCTGCGTGACTGGTTGATTTCCCGGCAGCGCTACTGGGGCGCGCCCATCCCGATGATTCACTGCCCGACCTGCGGCGCGGTGCCCGTGCCTGACGATCAATTACCCGTGCTGCTGCCGGATGACGTGGAATGGAAACCAACCGGCGAGAGCCCTTTGAAGCTGCACCCGACCTGGCGCTTTACCACCTGCCCGGTTTGCGGCGGCGCGGCGGAGCGCGACACCGACACGATGGACACCTTCATGTGCTCCTCGTGGTATCACCTGCGCTACCTGAGCCCGCACTACGACCAGGGTCCGTTCGATCCGAAAGAATACGACTACTGGATGCCGGTGGATACCTATACCGGCGGCATCGAGCATGCCACCATGCATTTGATCTACACGCGCTTCTTCCACAAAGCCGGGCGCGACATGGGCATCATGGAAGGCCACGAACCCATGCTGCAACTGCGCAATCAGGGCATGGTGCTGGGCGAGGATTCGGAAAAAATGTCCAAGAGCCGCGGCAACGTGGTCTCGCCGGACGATCTGGTCAGCGCTTACGGCGCCGATACCGTGCGGGCCTATTTGATGTTCTTCGCGCGCTGGGATATGGGCGCTCCGTGGAACAGCAAGGGCATCGACGGTTCGGCGCGCTGGATCCGGCGCGTGTGGACCACGCTGGTCGAACCTGCCGCGGGCGGCCATGCGGCCCCGGCGGTGATCCGCGGGCTGCGGCGCAAAGTGCACCAGACGGTGCGTTCGGTGACGCGCGACTTCGAGCAATTCGAGTTCAACACTATCATCTCGGCATTGATGGAGTTGATGAACGTGATGGTGGACGCCAAGACGCAGGGCGCCTTTGGCACACCGGCCTGGAAGGAAGCCGAAGAGATCTATCTGAAGCTGCTTGCGCCGGTTGCCCCGCACATCACCGAAGAATTGTGGCAGCGCCTGGGGTATACCTACTCCATCCACACGCAGCCCTGGCCGCAGGTCGATGAGGCCGCCGCGGCGGAGGACGAGATCACGCTGGTGGTTCAAATCAACGGCAAGGTGCGCGATCGCATCCAGGTGCCGGCGGGCATCAGCGAGGCGGATGCCAGGGCGGCTGCGCTGGCCAGCGACGCGGTGCAGAAAGGTCTGGCCGGACGCGAACCCAAACAGGTCATCTACGTGCCCGGGCGGCTTGTCAATATCGTCGGTTAGCCTGATTCCGTCACGCCAGGGGTTTGACGATCAATTCAAAACAACCAGCGGCGGGGGATTCCGACTTGCCGCTGGTTGCTTGTTTTTTCGGGAGGGTGAAATGCGGCTGGAAGAATTGAACTGGATGGACGTGGAAGCCTACCTGAAAGGCGACGACCGGATCATGCTGGTCCTCGGCTCCTGCGAGCAGCATGGCTATCTCAGCCTGCTGACCGATATCAAAGTTCCACTGGCGCTGGCGGATGCTGCCAGCCAGCAAACGGGCGTGCTGGTAGCGCCGCCGTTGAATTTTGGCAATTCGCCGTACTTCCTCAAGTACCCCGGTACGATCAACCTGCGCGCCAGCACCCTGATGGACGTTTTGGAGGATGTGGTGACCTCGCTGTACGGGCACGGCTTCCGGCGCATGCTGGTATTGAATGGGCACGGCGGCAATGCGGCTGCCGGCGCCCGCCTGCGGGAGCTGGCCAACCGCTTGCCAGAATTGAAACTGGCCTGGTATGAGTGGTGGCACGCTACCAGCGTCACCGAGATTGGCATGCGCCATGGATTGCGCTCCTATCATGCCAACTGGAGCGAGAATTTTCCCTTCACGCGGGTGAGCGAGTTGCCCGAGGGCGAGAAGCTTGCGCCGCAATTCAAAGGCTTGCTGAACGCCGTGCAGACCCGCAGTACCTACGGCGACGGCGTGTTTGGCGGCGCCTACCAGGTGGACGATGAGATCATGCAAGAGGTCTTCGACGCCGCCGTCAAGGACGTGTTATTCGAGCTGGAGTTCTGATTACCAAAAAAGCCTGTGAAAAATCACAGGCTTTTTTGGGGCTATTAGCTTTTTGTCAGCGTGCGGTCAGCTTCCAGGCAGCCGGCAGCAGCGCGGCGGCCAGGATTGCTTTCAGCAGGTCGCCGGGCAGGAAGGGCAGCACGCCGATCAACAAGGCTTGCCGGAGACCGGTAAAAATCGAGAGGTACGCCGCGCCGCAGATGTAAATCACCAGTGAACCGAGCGCGAAGAGCGCGGCGGTTTTTTGCCACGACCGCGTCCAGCCACGTTGGGCCAGCGCGCCGACCACCAGCGCGGCGGCCAGGAATCCGGCCAGGAAACCGCCGGTGGGGCCGGTCAGGTGGGCCAGGCCGGAAGCGCCGCCGGTGAAGAAGGGCAGCCCTGCCAGCCCGCTGGCCAGGTACAGCCCCAGGCTGGCCGTTCCAAGGCGCGCGCCCAGCACCGCGGCGATCAACAGCACGCCCAGGGTTTGCCCGGTGATGGGCACCGGTGTGAAGGGCAGGGGGATGCGCACCTGCGCCAGCAGCGCGACGGCGGCCGTACCAAGCAATACCAACGCAGCGCTTGTGACGGCCGACTGGCGGAGTCCAATCCGGCGCGTCCATTGTAGGGATAATGTACCTTGCATTCGGTGACCTCGCTTGAAAGGGATTGGGGTTTGAAAAGCTTCAGAGATTTTGCCAGGTTTACTGTGAGTTGGGCAGGCGACGGGTGTCACCGCGGCGCAAGTGCAAGTTCCTGATGATTCAGGAGCAAATGCTTAAACACCGCCGGACCGGCCCGGTTGCGTGCACAAGGCCGGTGGGAAAATGCATTGACGAAACCGCTCGCATCGGTCAAAATCAATCCATGAATATCGATCCGCGCTTGCTGCGCCAGGCACGCGTGGCCAAAGGAGCCCTGCTGTTGACGGTGCTCCTTGGGCTGGCGGGCGGCTTGCTGGTGATTGCCCAGGCAGGCAGCCTGGCCCGGATTGTGGACGGCGTGTTCCTGGGAGGAAAAACCCTTAAGCAGGTGATGCCCTGGCTGTCCACGCTGCTGGCCATTTTTTTCCTGCGGGCGGGGGTTGTGCTGGGCGGCGAGGTGGCCGCCAATGCGGTCGCGGTGCGCGTCAAGGCCGGGCTGCGTGAATTGCTGCTGGAAAAATTCCTGCGGCTCGGGCCGGCCTACCAGGCGCGCCAGCAGTCCGGCGAGCTCAGCGCAGCCGCGCTGCAGGGCGTTGACAACCTGGATGCCTATTTCAGCCAGTTTTTGCCGCAGGTTGTGTTGGCCGGCGCCGTTCCGCTGGCGGTTTTGGTCGCCGTTTTTCCGCGCGACCTTCTTTCCGGGGTCGTGTTGCTGCTCACCGCGCCGCTCATCCCCGTGTTCATGATCCTGATCGGCAAACTGGCCGAAAAAATCACCCGGCGGCAGTTTCTCGCGCTCAGCCGGATGAGCGCCTTTTTCCTGGATACGCTGCAGGGTCTGACCACCTTGAAAGCGCTGGGGCAGAGCCGCGCACGTGCGGAGAAGATCGGCGAGGTGAGCGAGCGTTACCGCCGGGCGACGATGGCCGTCCTGCAAATCACCTTCCTTTCGGCGCTGGTGCTCGAACTGGTGGGCACGTTGAGCACGGCCATCGTGGCCGTCGAAATCGGACTCCGGCTGCTGTACGGGCGGCTGGATTACATGCAGGCATTGTTCATCCTGATCGTCGCGCCGGAATTTTACCTGCCGCTGCGCAACCTGGGACTTCGCTTTCACGCCGGCATGAACGGCGTGGCCGCGGCCGGCCGGATCTTTGAAATCCTGGACACGCCGGAAACGGATATTCGCAGCCAATCAGTCAATGGTTTCCGGCCGTCCACTGAGAAAACCGACTGGCGGGTTGAGCCGATTTGTTTTGAGGGCGTTTCGTACCATTACCCGGGCCGTGAGGAGGCGGTTCTGCAGGATCTGTCCTTTTGCATGCAGCCCGGCGAGATGGTGGCCCTGGTGGGACGCAGCGGAGCCGGCAAGAGCACACTGGCATACCTGTTGTTGGGCTTTATTCAGCCCACGCGGGGAAAAATCCGGGTCGGGCGTCAGCGGTTGCAGGACATCGATCCGGCCGAATGGCGGCAGCAGGTCGCCTGGGTGGGGCAGCGGCCGGTGCTGTTTCAGGGCACATTGCGCGAAAATATGCGCATAGCCAAGCAAGACGCAAATGAAGAAGAAATTCAGGCGGCTGCCAGGCGGGCCGGACTGGTTGAAGTGGTCGAACAACTGCCGCGGGGTTGGGATACGCAGATTGGCGAAGGCGGCAGCCGTTTGAGTGGAGGGCAGGCGCAGCGGTTGGCGCTGGCGCGCGCGTTTCTGCGGGATGCGCCGTTGGTCATCCTGGATGAGCCCTCCGCGCATCTGGACCCGGAAAATGAAGCGCTGCTGACCCGGGCCATCCGTGAGCTGTGTTACGACCGGACGGTGCTGGT
>CALMIB010000364.1 GCA_937863945.1 uncultured Longilinea sp. | reverse complement strand
GCTTCCTCCAGGCGCTGGCGGGTTTCTTCGATGTGTTCATCGATCACCAGGTAGCCGTACACCTTCACCGGCCCGTAGGGCGTGCCCAGGTCTTCGGCATCGTTATAGCGTACCGCCTGCTCCACCACCACGCCCTGCGAAACAAAGCGGTTCAACACTTCCGAAACGGCCTCGGCCATCTCGCCATCCACCGTTAAAGAAACTTCCAGCCAGCGTGCCTCAGCCACCCAACACCTCCTTCAACCGGTCAAAGAAACTCTTTTCTTTGGTGTGCACCTCGCTGCCCAGTGACTGCGCCAACTGCTCAAACAGGTCGCGCTGTTCCGGCGTCAGGTGCGTGGGCACTTCCACGTCCACCACCACCAGTTCATCGCCGCGGCCCGAGGCGCGCAGATGCGGCACGCCCTTACCCTTCAGCGTGAACACCTTGCCGGGCTGCGTGCCGGCCGGGATGGACAGTTTGGCCGTTCCTTCCAATGTGGGCACTTCGATATCCGCTCCCAGCGCTGCCTGGGCCACGTTGATGCCCAGGTCCAGGATGATGTCAAATTGCTTACGCCGGAAGTAGGCGTGCGGTTTTACCTGAATCTCGAGGTACAGGTTGCCGTTCGGTCCGCCGTTGACGCCCGGTTGGCCCTCGCCGGCCAGGCGAATCTGCGTGCCGGTATCAACGCCCGCCGGGATCGGCACAGTCTTCTTGACGTTTTTGCGCTCCAGGCCGCGACCGCGGCAGGTGTGACAGGGCGTGCTGATCACCTCACCCGTGCCGTTGCAGGTCGGGCAGGTGGTCACCTGCACCATCGACCCCAAAAAGGTCTGGCGCGCCTGGCGCACCTCGCCCTTGCCGCCGCAGGTGGTGCAGCGCACCGGGCTGGTGCCCGGCTCGGCTCCGCTGCCGCGGCAGGTGGAGCAGGTTTCGTCGCGGGTGATTTCAATTTCCTTCTCCACGCCGAAAACGGATTCCTCAAACGTCAGCGAAACGGCATACGAAAGGTCGGTGCCGCGCCGCGGCGCATTGCGCCGCCGGCTGGAACCGCCGCCAAAGCCGAAGAATTCTTCGAAGATGTCTGAAAAATCGACCGTAGTGAAGTCGGGCGCGCCGCCCATGCCGTTCAGGCCGGCCTGCCCGTAACGGTCGTACGCCGCGCGCTTGTCGCCATCGGATAGCACCGCGTAGGCTTCGTTGATCTCTTTAAAGCGTTCTTCCGCGTCGGACGCTTTGTTCACGTCGGGGTGGTACTGGCGCGCCAGGTTGCGGAAGGCCGATTTGATCTCGTCCGCCGAGGCATTGCGATTGAGGCCCAACACTTCGTAATAATCGCGTGAAGCCATGCGTTCTCTTTCCAATCCCATTAATCGTCATCCCCTCCCTCCCGTTGGCTTGCGGGCCGCGGGGAGGAAGGGGGAAATCAGCTCAGCGCAAAGGCAATGCGGCTTTACACGCTCTTGAATTCGCCGTCCACCACATCGTCGCCCGATTTTTCAGGGCCTGCCTGCGGACCCGCATCGCCCGCCGGGCCGGCTCCCGGTTGGCCTTCGTCCGGCTGCTGGTACATGCCCGCGCCGATCTTCTGAATTAACTGGCCCAGGGCTTCGGTATCGCGTTTGATCGCTTCAGGATCATTGCCGCCCATCGTCTGGCGCACCACGCCGATCTTTTCCTCGATCTGCGATTTGAGCGCGCCGTCCACCTTGTCGCCAAAATCGCGCAGCGACTTCTCGGCAGTGTAGATGGTGTTATCGGCATAGTTGCGCACTTCCACCAGTTCCTTGTATTTGCGGTCTTCCTCGGCATGCGCTTCGGCTTCCTTGCGCATCTTCTCAACTTCCGACTCGGACAGGCCGGAGGAAGCGGTGATGGTGATGTGCTGGCTGCGGCCGGTGGCCTTGTCCGAAGCAGTCACCTTGAGGATGCCGTTGGCGTCCAGGTCGAAGGTCACTTCAATCTGCGGCATGCCGCGCGGCGCCGGGGGAATGCCATCCAGCACGAACTTGCCCAGCGACTTGTTGTCCGCAGCCATCGGGCGTTCGCCCTGCAGGACGTGGATTTCCACTGAGGTCTGCGAATCGGAGGCAGTCGAGAAGATCTGGCTTTTGCGGGTGGGGATGGTGGTGTTGCGCTCGATCAACGGGGTCGCCACGCCGCCCAGGGTTTCCACCGAGAGCGTCAGCGGGGTCACATCCAGCAGCAGGATGTCCTTCACCTCGCCGCCCAGCACGGCTGCCTGGATGGCCGCGCCGATGGCCACCACCTCGTCGGGGTTGACGCCCTTGTGCGGGTCCTTGCCAAATTCGCGCTTCACGGCTTCCTGAACGGCGGGCATGCGGGTCATGCCGCCCACCAGCACCACTTCGTTGATGTCGGAGGTGCGCAGGCCGGCGTCGGTGATGGCGCGGCGCACGGGGTCAAGCGAGCGCTGCACCAGGTCGGCCGTGATCTGCTCAAGTTTGGCGCGGGTGATCGTTTTGACCAGGTGTTTGGGGCCGGAGGCATCCGCCGTGATATACGGCAGGTTGATTTCGGTTTGCATGACCGAAGATAGCTCGATCTTGGCCTTCTCGGCGGCTTCGCGCAGGCGCTGCAGCGACTGGCGGTCGTTGCGCAGGTCGATGCCGGTTTCCTTCTTGAACTCGTCGATCAGGTAGTCCATCACGCGGATATCGAAATCGTCGCCGCCCAGGAAGGTATCGCCGCTGGTGGATTTCACCTGGAAGACACCGTCACCGACGTCCAGGATGGAAATATCGAAGGTGCCGCCACCCAGGTCATACACGGCGATGACTTCGTTCTTCTTCTTGTCGAGGCCGTAAGCCAGTGAGGAGGCCGTGGGTTCGTTGATGATGCGCAGCACCTCCAACCCGGCGATCTTGCCGGCGTCCTTGGTGGCGTTGCGCTGGGCATCGTTGAAGTAAGCCGGCACGGTGATGACGGCCTGAGTGACCGGTTCGCCCAGGTAGGCTTCGGCGTCGGCCTTCAACTTGGCCAGCACCATGGCCGAGACCTCCGGCGGCGAGTATTCCTTGCCATCCAGCACCACGCGCACGTCGCCATTGGGGGCTTTGGCCACCTTGTAGGGTACGCGGCTGATGGTGCGCTGCACTTCGGGATCGTCAAATTTGCGACCCATGAAGCGCTTGATCGAAAAAACGGTGTTATCGGAATTGGTGATGGCCTGGTTGCGCGCCGCGCGCCCGACCAGCCGTTCATGATTCTTGTTCACCGCCACAACCGAGGGCACCAGCCGTTCGCCTTCAGCGGACGGGATGACGGTTGGTTCGCCGCCAACCATAACGGCGACGACAGAGTTGGTGGTTCCAAGATCGATACCGACGATTTTAGACATTGATTAATTCCTCCTAACGGGCAACTCGCACCAGGGCCGGGCGCAGCACGCGGTCGGCGATGGTGTAACCTTGACGGACAACTTCGATGATGTCATCGCTCTCATGATCCGGGCTGTCTTCATGAGTGATGGCCTCGTGGCGGGTTGGATCGAACTTTTCGCTCTCTGCAGGAATGCGTTTTACCCCCTCCGATTCGAGAATGCCGATCAACTTGCGATAGACCAGTTCAATCCCGTCAGCCCAGGCAGCGGCGTCGCCTTCGGTCGGGCGCACTTTCAACGCCCGCTCCAGGTCATCCAGCACCACCAGGTATTTTTTCAAGATTTCACCGGCCAGATTTTCCTTTAAATATGATTGTTCGCGCTCAACGCGCTTCTTATAATTCATGAAGTCAGCGCGCTCGCGCTGCCAGCCGTCCAGGTTCTCTTTTGCCTTATCCAGCGCCTGGTCCAACTCGCCACGCAGGGCTGCATTTTCAGCAATAAATTGATCTTCGATGGCAGTAGTTGTCTCTTTTTCCAATTCTTCACCTGGTTTCTGTTGCGGGGAAGTTTTTGCCTCAGAACCTGCCGGTTGCTTCCCCATTGAACCCGCAGAAGTTTTAACGTGTTTCTTTTTTTCTTCTTCCATCAATTCACCTCATGCGAAGTGTGAGTCAGTTCATCCGTCATGGTTTCGGAAACCATGTCA
>CALMIB010000363.1 GCA_937863945.1 uncultured Longilinea sp. | reverse complement strand
AGAGCAGTACCTCAAAGGCGCCCTGGAATGACGAAGATCCTGGTCACCGGCGCGAGCGGGTTGCTGGGTTTGAATTTTGCCCTGCAGCACGCCGCGCAGCATGAGATCACCGGCGTGGTCAACAGCCAGGCGCTGCACGGCGCGCCGTTCGCGGTGCGCGGCGCCGACCTGGGCCTGCCCGGCAGCGGCGCGTCCCTGCTGGAAGCCGAGCGCCCGGAGATCCTGCTGCATTGCGCGGCGGTGGCCAACCTGGAAGTGGCCGAGCGCGACCCGGCGCTGGCGCAGCGCGTCAACGCCGACCTGCCGGGCGAACTGGCCGAAGCCAGCCGCCGCCTGGGGGTGCGCATGGTGCACCTTTCGACCGACGCCGTCTTTGACGGCACGCACGGGCCGTACAGCGAAGAGGATGAGCCCAATCCGCTGAGCGCCTATGCGCGCAGCAAGCGCGCCGGCGAGCTGGCGGTGCTGCAGGCCAACCCGCGGGCAATCGTCGCGCGGGTCAATTTTTACGGTTGGAGCCTGAACGGCCGCCGCAGCCTGGCAGAATTCTTCTTCAATAACCTGTCGGCGGGGAAAACTGCCAACGGCTGGACGGATGTGTTCTTCTGCCCGCTGGAGGTGACCGAGCTGGGCAATTTGCTGCTGGAAATGGCGCAAAAAGGGCTGGAAGGCCTGTATCACGTGGTCAGCCCGGAATGCCTGAGCAAATTTGACTTTGGCCGGGCGGTGGCGCGCGCATTCGGCTTTGATGAGAACCTGGTGCTGCCCACGCGCGTATCCGAAAGCGGCCTGAATGCGGCGCGTTCGCCGGACCTGCGGCTTTCCACGACGAAACTGGCGCGCGACCTGGGCCGCGGCCTGCCTGGCCAGGCTGAGTGCCTGGGGCGCTTCCAGCGCCAGCACCTGGAAGGGTATCCGCAGCGCCTGCGCAGCCTGGCTGCGTGACGCTGTTTGACTAAGATTGAACCTTTTCTGCCGGTAAAGTCCTTGCCAAAGGAGAGAAAACCATGGAAATCAAAATCGGGAACCGCTTTGTAGGAGAGAATCACCCGACCTATTTCGTCGCCGATATTGCCGCCAACCACGACGGCAGCCTGGAGCGCGCCAAATATCTCATCCGGCTGGCCAAACAGGCCGGCGCGGACGCGGCCAAGTTCCAGAATTTCCGCGCGGCGAAAATCGTCTCGGATTACGGCTTTCGTTCGATGGGATCGCAGCAATCGCACCAATCCACCTGGAAGCAATCAGTCTTTGAAGTGTACAGGGGGGCATCCATCCCGTTCGAGTGGACGCCTGAACTGAAGGCCGTGTGCGATGAAGTCGGCATCGATTATTTCTCGTCGCCCTATGATTTTGAAGCATCCGACATGCTCGACCCGTACGTTCCGGCTTACAAAATCGGCTCGGGCGAGATCACCTGGCTGGAAGCGATGGAATATATGGCGCGCAAGAACAAACCCGTGCTGCTGGCCACCGGCGCGTCGGATATCGGCGAGGTGCAGCGCGCCGTGCACGCCATCCTGTCGGTCAATCCCGAATTGGTGCTGATGCAGTGCAACACCAATTACACCGCCAGCGGCGAGAATTTCAAATATATTCACCTGAACGTCCTGAAAACATACGCAGTCATGTTCCCGCAGGTGGTATTGGGTCTATCGGATCACACCAGCGGCCCGGCGACCGTGCTGGGCGCGGTGGCGCTGGGCGCGCGCGTGATTGAAAAGCACTTCACCGACGACTGCAACCGTGAAGGCCCCGACCACCGTTTTGCCTCCGACCCGGACATGTGGGCTGAGATGGTAATGCGCACGCGCGAACTGGAATATGCGCTGGGCGGCACGGATAAGAAGGTGGAAGACAACGAAAAAGAAACCGTGGTGGTGCAGCGGCGCTGCCTGCGCGCTGCGCGCGATCTGAAAGTTGGAGAAGTGATCACGCGCGAGATGGTCGATGTGCTGCGCCCGGCCACACCGGGCGCGATCCTGCCTTATGAAATTCAGAATGTGATTGGCAAGAAAGTGATCGCGGAAGTCGCAGCCGGGAAAGAGCTGCGCTGGTTGGACCTGGGAGCGTAATTGCGCGTCCTGTACTTTTCCCGCGATTACACGCCGCACGACCACCGCTTTTTGACAGCCCTGGCCGGTTCCGCGCACAGCATTTATTCGCTGCGCCTGGAGCGGAGCGGACGGCAGTTGGAAGACCGCCCGCTGCCGCCGCAGGTGGAGCAGGTGCAGTGGCGCGGCGGGCAGGCCCCCCTGCGGACGGCGGATGCCCCCGCGCTGCTGGCTGATCTGAAGCGCGTCATCCGCCGGGTGCAGCCGGATGTGATTCACGCCGGGCCGATCCAATCGGCGGCCTTTCTGGCGGCGCTGAGCGGGTTTCGACCGCTGGTGAGCATGTCGTGGGGCTCAGATCTGTTGATGGACGCGGAGCGCGACTGGAAAATGCGCTATGCCACACGCTATACGCTGCGCCGCAGCACTGTGCTGGCCGGCGACTGCGATGCCGTGCGCAAAAAAGCCGGTGAATTCGGCTTCCCGGCCGGGCGGGTGGTGCTGTTTCCGTGGGGCGTCGATTTGACGCGCTTCTCGCCGGGCGAACCGGGTGAGTTGCGCCGGCGACTGGGTTGGGAGGATGCCTTCGTGGTGCTCTCGCTGCGCACCTGGGAGCCGCTCTACGGCGTGGATGTGGTGGTGAAGGCTTTCTGCCAGGCAGCCGCGCGCGAACCGCGCCTGCGCCTGATGCTGCTGGGGGGCGGGTCGCAGGCGGGCTATTTGCGCCAGTTGCTGGCGCAGCACGGCCTGCTGGAGCGCGTGCATTTTGGCGGCCAGCTCAGCGGCGTTGATCTGCCGGCTTATTACCGCGCTGCTGACCTGTACGTGAGCGCCTCGCACAGCGACGGTTCGTCTGTTTCGCTGATGGAAGCGCTGGCGAGCGGGCTGCCGGTGCTGGTTTCGGATATCCCCGGCAACCGCGAATGGATCGGGCCGGGTGAGGGCGCGGGCTGGCTCTTCCCGGACGGTGATTTTACCGCGCTGGGGGCGGGCATGCTGCGCGCCGCGGCGGATGAAAGCGGCCTGCCGGAGCAGCGCCGCGCCGCGCGCGCGCTGGCCGAACGCCGCGCCGATTGGAAACAAAACTTTCAACAGCTTTTGCGCGCCTACGATCTGGCGCGCGAGCTGGAGGGCAGAAAATCCATTGAACACTGAGCGCATCATCGTCATCATTCAAGCCCGCATGAGCTCCACCCGGTTGCCCGGCAAGGTGCTCAAGGAGATCGCCGGCAAACCGATGCTGGCCTGGGTGGTCGAGCGCGCGCGGGGGGCGCAAACGGTCAGCGAAGTAGTTGTCGCAACTACGGTTGAACCTTCGGATGACCCGATCGTCAATTTTTGCGCGCAGATGGGCTATGCCTGCACGCGCGGCAGCCTGAATGATGTGCTCGACCGCTATTACCAGGCGGCGCGCGCTTACCACGCCGATGTGGTGGTGCGCGTGACGGCGGATTGCCCCCTGATCGATCCGGCTGAGATCGACCACGTGGTGCGCGAGTATCAGCGCAGCGGCGTGGATTTTGCCGCCAACCGGCTGCCGCCGCCCTTCGGGCGTACCTATCCGATCGGGCTGGACACCGAGGTGTGCTCGTTTGCAGCGCTGGAGCGCGCCTGGCGCGAAGCCAAAGAGCCTTACCAGCGCGAACACGTCATGCCGTATCTTTACGAGGAGCCGGGGCGTTTCAAGACTTTGCTGGTGAATCATATCCCG
>CALMIB010000362.1 GCA_937863945.1 uncultured Longilinea sp. | reverse complement strand
CATTCAATTCGTGGGACATGAAATTCTCCTTCTACCGATCCCGCACTCCGGGTTCAGGATAGCGCCACCTTAAACCTGAACCGGCAGTCGTCTTCAAACCACATCGGGAAGTTGGTGCCCCACAGGTTGTTGTGCAGGTTGAAATGCACGCCCTGGGTCAGGTCAGGTTGATTGTTGTTGAAATCCAGCAGCGATGGGGTGCCCGGCGCCACCAGTGGCGCGTCCAGCGTTTCGATGCGCAGCAGCGCGTCGCCGTCCGCGCAGGTCACCCCGCGCCCCACGGCGTGCAGGTGGCGGTTGCCGTTTTCCACCACCTCCAGCGGCGAAACCGGCTGCCCGAGCTTGTCCATGCGCCAGTCAGCCGCCGGCGAAACGCGCGGCGCGAACGAGAGCCACAGCGCCTCCGGCAGGCGGCAGGCGGGCTTGTCGAACCACTGCAACTCGACGGCGATCTCCGGCGTGCGCTCCGCGAAGGTATAGGTCAGGAAGAATTCGCGCGGGCAGCCGTAGTCGTGCACGGCCCCCGCCGGGCCCTGCAGGTGCGCCATCACCTGGTTGCCGCGCCGGTATAAACGCACCGCCTGCGGCTGCCACAGCTTTGAAACCGGCCGCGCATTTTCCAGCCCCGGCTTGGTGAAGTCCTCGCGGCTCCAGCCATTGCCCTGTTCTTCCGGGCGAATGTACTGGTGGAAGAAGCGCTCGTAATCCTCGGCCGAGAAGGTCTGGTAGCGCAGCCAGGCCAGCAGGTGATTGCCATCCGCGTGCGCGCGCCCGCCGCGCTTTTGCGTCAGGCCGCTCAATGCGCCGGTCTGCGAATCAAAGCGCACCGTGAAATGTGCCATCTCCAGCAACTGGGTTTCCACAGGTTGCCAGTCCGAAAGGTCCGGCCGCTCGGGGCGCAGCGCTTCCAGCCGCTTGCGCGCTTCGAAGCCGCGCTGCGTGTTGCCCAGCGCGTCCACGGCGGCATCGATGTAGGCGCGCTGCTCGGCCCACGAGGCTTCAAACGCGGTAAAGTTCTCCTTCCCGCGCGCCGCCCGGAAGTCCGCCGCCGCATAGGCTTCGTGATCGGCCAGGAAGGTCTTCTCGTCCATGCCCCAGGTGTGCTCGGGGATCATCAATAGTTTGCGTTCGAAGCGGTCGAAAGCTTCGTCCGTGCGCAGGTTGGGCGAGTCGATCAGCCAGGCCTGGCGCAGGCGCAGCAGCTCGCGGAACTGCGCCACCTTGAGCGGATCGCTGCCCGCGCCGTGAATCCATGTATCGCCGATCTCCTGAGTCACCACCGGCAGCGCAGCGCGCACGGGTTCCAGCTCGCGCGCGAAGTCATTCAGCGTCGAGGCAGCCACCTGCGCGCCGGGGAATTCAGCGCGCAAATGCGCGAAGATACCGGCCACTTCGGCCTCGTCCTGCGGCCCCAGGTTGTCGATCGAGTGGCCGAAGGCCAGCGCGGCGCGCCCGCCGGGCAGCGCAAAGGCGCTGCCGTAGCCGCTCTCGTACATCACCACCACCTCCGCGCCGGAGGGATCCTGCCAGCGGAAGAGCGGCGGCACTTTGGGTACCGCCGAGCCCGGGTTGACGCCGATGTGCAGGAACTGCACACCCGCCTCGGCCAGCAGCGGCACGATGCCGCGCGTGTGCCCGGGCACGTCGGTGAACTTGGCCGCCAGGGTCTGCACGCCAAAGCGCCGGTCGAGCCGCTGCGAGAGCATCAGCCCGGCGCGGAACAGGTCGGCGTCCATCAGCTCGCTGTGCGTGGTGAAAGGCAGCGCGTGCCAGGCGATCTCGCCGCGCTGGATGGCTTCCTCCATCGCGCGCCGCCCGTCGGCGTCGGCCTGCTCAAGATATTCGTAGATCAGCCACGAGCCGGTGGTCCAGATGAAGCGGTCCGGGCTGTCCTGCTCGCGCATGCGCCGCGCCAGCGCCAGCGCGGCCGGGATGTAATGGGTGAAATACTGATGCGTGACGGCGGCGGCGTAATTGGTGAAACCGACATCGAGATGCGTTTTGAAGATCAGGTGAATTTTGAGCGGCATAGGAAATCCTTGTGATCAGGGTGGCAGCGATTCGCGAATCGCCGCTACCCGGTATGGCCGGTGACGATTGATGAGGGATACATAAATTATAGCCGGGTATGGCATTCTGGAGATTCAAATTCCCAATCGACACTATAATCATACTGATTGGTCCGATATACCCCGAGGAGCATCCCCATGACGTCCGAAAAGATGAAATCGTTCAATTATGCCATCGGCATGTTTGGCACCTCCATCCCGATCAACATGCTCAAAACCTACGGCGCGGCCTATTACGTCATCCAGTTGGGCCTGACCACCGCGCAATGGGCCTCCATCCTGTTCATTTACACCTTCATCGATGCGATCGACAACCCGGTGTACGGCTTTCTTTCCGACCGCACGCGCACGCGCTGGGGCCGCCGCCGCCCGTGGCTGGTGATCGGCACGCCGCTGCTGGCGCTGGGCCTGATCTTTTTCTTTTCCACGCCCTCCTTCCTGGCAGGCACCAACCTGTTTGCCTATGCCATGCTGTTCTTTATCTTCACCGGCACGCTCGACTCGGTCATTAACGCCAACTACGGCGCGCTGTTCCCCGAACTGTTCCGCACCGATTCCAGCCGCGCAGCCACCAACGCGCTGCGTCAGGCCTTCCAACTGGTAGCGATGATCATCAGCATCGCACTCACCCCACTCATCACCAGCAAGATTGGCTTCAGTACCACAGCCATCCTTTATGGCATCCTGGGCGGCGTGGTCATCCTCTACATGGCGATCACCGCCAAAGAAGTGACCGTGGAAGAGCACGAGGTTAAGCCCGGCCTGTGGAGCAGCCTGAAAGACCTGTTCCTTAACCGCAAGTTCTGGCTGGTCGGTCTGACCAACGCCTTCTACAGCGCGGCCATGTCGCTGGTGCTGGCTTCGCTGCCCTTTTTCACCAAGTACACGCTGCAAATCCCCGACAGCCAGTCCACCATCCTGTTCGCATCGGTGCTGATCATCGCCATCGCCTGCGTAGCGGTGTGGGCGCGCTTCGTGCGCAGGTGGGGATTGATCCCGGTGTGGCGCGCGGCGCTGGCCTCGCTGGCGGTGGCCTTTGGCGTGCTCTACTTTGCCAACTCGCTGGTCACCGCCGCGCTTGGCAGTGCGCTGGTGGGCTTTGGCTTTGCCGGCGTGATCACCACCATGGACCTGATCGGCGCCAAGGTGATGGACGAGGACACCCGCAAGCACAACGTTCGCCGCGAGGGCATCATCTCCAATGCGCTGGGGTTCATGAACCGCCTGAACGGGCTGTTCACCAGCGCGGCCTTCCTGCTGGTGGGCAGCCTGTTCGGCTTCATCAGCGGCAACCAGCCCGGCACGCAGCCGGATATGGCCGCGCGCTTCCTGCTGACAGTCTTCCCGCTGGCGCTGACATTGATCAGTTTCGCATTCTCGTTCACCGTCAACTTCCCGAGCGGTGAAAAGCCGCTCGAAGTTTCAACATCCATTTCGTAATCACCTGAAGGAGGTTATCCGTGGCCCTTATCCGCATGGAACATCTACCCGCGAATATCAAGGTCAACCTGCCGCTCTATATCATCCTGCCCGAACCGGATAGGATGAACGGCATTCCGGTGCGCGAGCGCAAGGTGCTCTACCTGCTGCACGGCCTGAGCGACGATGCCAGCGCCTGGTCGCGCTATTCCACCATCGAACTCATCGCCCGCCAGTACGGGCTGGTGGTGGTGATGCCCTCGGTGGGACGCAGTTTCTACGTTGACCAGCCCAACGGGCAAGCCTATTTTACCTACCTGACCGCAGAGCTGCCGCAATACATGGAAGATGTATTCGGCATCCCGCCGAAACGCGAAAACACGCTCATCGCCGGGCTTTCAATGGGCGGTTACGGCGCGTTCAAGGCCGCGCTGCTGCACCCCGAACGCTACTTTGCCGCGGCCAGCCTCTCCGGGGTGCTGTCAATGGCCATCATGAGCACGCATGCCGGAGACGAGCGTCAGGCCGAGTTCACCCACATTTTTGGCGACTTGAGCCAGCTAAACGGCAGCCAGCATGACCCCCTGGCCTGGCTGCAACAGGCCGCACAAAACCCGGCCGCCCTGCCGAAGCTGTTCGTGGCCTGCGGCCTCCAGGATGATCTTTACCCGCTGAACCGCATGTTCAAAGCCGCCTGCGAGCAACTGGGCGTGCCGCTGGATTTCTACGAAGAGGACGGCGGGCACACCTGGCCCTTCTGGGACAAACACATCCAGCGCTTCCTGTCGCTGGTGCTGGAACCGCAAGTGTAATTTCACTACCGGGAAGAAATAACCACGGAGACACGGAGATCACGGAGAAAAAAGAGTATTCAGAGAAGATAGAATCACGGTGTCGTTTTATTTATTACACCCGAATCAATTCTCTTGAACCTACACATTCAGCATCAATATCAGGTAAATCAGATGTTGCAAAAGCCGGAAATTAATTTGCTTTTTTCAAAT
>CALMIB010000361.1 GCA_937863945.1 uncultured Longilinea sp. | reverse complement strand
AAATACGATGTAATGTTGATGGGCGATGACGCCCACGGCGAAGGCGTGTGGGGCGCCGGCGGCCGCGGTATCGTCGATCACTTCCACCTGCACGGCAAGGTGGACGTGGAGATCGGCACGCTTTCCAAGGCCTTCGGCGTGGTTGGCGGCCTGGTGGCGGGCAGCCCGGTGGTGGTCGAATGGTTGCGCCAGCGCGGCCGCCCCTTCCTGTTCTCCTCCGCGGCCACCCCACCGGATGTGGCCGCCTGCATCGCTGCGCTCGACATCCTCGAAGGCTCGACCGAACTGGTCGACCGCCTGTGGGACAACGCGCGCTACTTCAAGACCGAAATGAAAGCGCTGGGCTTTGATACGGGCGTTTCGACCACCCCCATCACACCCATCATGCTGGGCGAAGCACCGCTGGCGCAGCAGTTCAGCCGCGAGCTTTTCGAGGAAGGCATTTTCGCCATGGCGCTCGGTTTCCCAACCGTGCCGCGCGGCAAGGCGCGCATCCGCGTGATGATTTCGGCCGCTCACAGCCGCGACGACCTCGACCAGGGCTTGCAGGCATTCGCCCGCGTCGGCCGCAAGCTCGGCGTGATTCAATAAACGCGCCGGTTGGAATCAAAAAGCAGGCATCCGCTTGGGTGCCTGCTTTTTTCATTGTCTTATGTTTATTCCGCGAACGGATCGCGGGTTGGATTGGTACCCGCCCACTGGCAGGCCGAATCGCCGGTCATCATACAGGCCGCGCCGTGCGAGCAGCGGTGCGCAGACAGCCGCGCGGGTTGGTCGGGCAGATGATCGGCGGGATAGACCGCCTCGGCTTCCAGCGCCACTTCGCAACCGGCGTGCTCACAATACCGGATCTTGATCGTTTCCCAGGTTTTTACCGCCACAACACACCTCCTGATTATTTACAATAATTATCCTATTCGTAAATATAGCCAATCCTGCCCGGGTGTTCCAGTGACAGGCGTCACCGATCCGCCTGACGTTTGACCCGTCAGCGGCGCCATTACCGCCGCACCAACTGGTACAGGCCGCCGTTGTAGCGGTTGAAAAAGTACACCTCGCCGGCGCGGTCCTGGCCGAACGAAGTCAGATTGCCCATTTCGGTCCACAATTTTTGCGCGTTCCAACTGCCGTCTGCACCGCGCAGCAGTCCCCAGATGCTGCCGTTGCAATAATCGCCCACCAGGTAGATGCCGTTAAATTCCGGCAATGCGCTGCCGCGATAGACGTAGCCGCCGGTGATGGAACAGCCCTGGCTGTGGTCGTATTCCCACACCGGATCGACCAGGTTGAGACCCTCGGATGACGCGCCTTCGTAAGGGTGCATGCCCTCGCGCAGCCGCCAGCCGTAGTTGGCGCCGGGCGGGCTGCCGGCCGGTTCAAAATTGACTTCCTCGTAGATATTCTGACCAACGTCCGCAATGTACAGGTCGCCGGTGGCGCGGTCGAATGAGAAGCGCCAGGGATTGCGCAGCCCCAGGGCGTATATTTCCTGTTTGCCGCCGCCCCGCGCATACGGGTTGGTTTCGGGCACGGCATAGCCCTGCCCCTTGCTGACGTCGATGCGCAGCAGCTTACCCAGCAGCGTATCGACAGACTGGCCGTTATTCTGCGGGTCGCCGCCCGAGCCGCCGTCACCCAGCCCGATGTAGAGGAGCCCGTCAGGTCCAAAGGCCAGGCCGCCGCCGTTATGGTTGGCGTAAGGTTGATCCACCTGGATCAGGCGCTCTTCACTCTGCGGGTCGGCGCTATTCAGGTCCGCCGCGGCAGTGAAACGCGCGATCACCGTATTGCCCGAACGGTCGGTATAATTCACGTAGAAGAAACGGTTCTGGTCAAAATTCGGATCCAGCGCAATGCCCAGCAGGCCCTGTTCGTTCTCGGCAGAGCCCACCTGGCTGCTGATATCCATCACCGCGCTCACATCCGCGCCGCGCACCTGGTAAATCACGCCACCCTGCGAGAGCACCCACAGCGCGCCGTTGCCCGGGTCGGCCAGGTCGGTGGGCCGGTCAATGCCTTCGACCAGCATGCGCCATTCAAACAGCGCCGGGTCGGGAAAATTGCTCACCGAGGCAGCCGTGGAAAGTTGCGGCGCGGGATAACCGGAGCCGTCCACCGTGACCTGCGGCGCCGGGTAAGCCTGATTCGGGTCGACGGTGGCCTGCGGCGCGGGGTAATCCTGCGGTTGTGCACCCGGCTGGATGCTTGCTGCGGTGCTGACCGGCGTGTTTTCGGGCACCACGGGCACGGCCGTGCCGTTCGCGCCGCTCGGTCCGCACGCGGCCAGCAGCGCGCCGATCAAAAGCATAGCCAGGAGTCCTGAACCAATTTTACCAGTAATCAAGTGCCTCATCGTTTCTCCTTGGATTCCGGGTTGTCCGTCACGTCGTAAAACTCGCCCTCGATGACGTTATCCTCCCCCGGATCATCCTTCGCCGCGGCATGGTGATCGCCGCTGACAATGCCGTTCAACGCCTGTTCATGTTCGGCAACCACCTCGGGCGGGCACAGCTCTACGAAAATATTAACGCCTACCCACAGCACGGCAGCATCATCGATCGGCGTGGGAATATCCAGCGGGAACAACAGGTAAAGCACGCCCGCGAAGGGGATGGCTTTGAGCAGCAGATTCACCCGCGGGTCGCGCATCAGCCGCAGGAACAACCGCGTGCGCAGCGCCAGGCTGGTGAAAAAGTCACTGGAGGGCGGACCGATTTGTCTGGGCGATTTCGCGGGCATTGTTGACCTCGTTACTGAATTATAACAAAAACGTCCCGGCGCTGTCGAATCGTCGGGACAAGACCTAAAAGCCGCACGATGACAATCCTCAGCGCGAAAACATCCGCCGCCGGCGCCAGTTCAGAACCGGCGCGGCCAGCTTGCGGATGTAATTTTTCAGCACGATCTGCGAGAACCTCGAGCCGCCGTCGCGGTAATGCACGCGCAGCATCTCGGGCCAGCAACGGTCGTCGGCGTTGATTGTCTTGGCGTCCGAATGCAGGCGGAAATTAGCCCAGGTTCGCGGCAGGTAAACCAGCGGCGCGTGCTGCGCCAGCCGCACCCACAGGTCGTAATCCATGGCAAAGTAAAAACTGGGATCCAACGGCCCCACCTTATGCCACAATTCGGCGCGGAAAAACGAGGATTGCTGGCAAACATGCACGTAACCGCGGCGTAACTTCTGCAAATCAGTCTGCGCGGAAGGAAACCGACCGATGACATTGCCATGCTCATCGATGAAGTTGCCGTCGCCATAGACCATGCCGACATCCGGGTGCGCCAGCAGGTAATCCACCGCCTCGCGCAGCGCGCCGGGCTGATAGGTATCGTCAGAGTTCAACCAGGCCAGGATCGAGCCGGTCGCGTGCGCAAAACCCTTGTTGATCGCGTCGGTCTGGCCGCGGTCGCGCTCCGAAACCCAGTACGTTAGCCGGTCGGCGTAGCGTTGAATGATCTCCGCGGAGCCGTCGGTCGATCCACCGTCGATGATGATGTACTCGACGCGCGGATAGTCCTGCTCCAGCACCGAGTGAATTGTTTCTTCCAAAAAAGCCGCCTGATTGTAGGACGGTGTCACGATCGACACCAGTGGGAGATCGGCCGTCATCTTTTCACCTAACTCTGGAGAGGTAATGTTCGCATTCACACTTGTCTTCGCTGCTCTACTTCCAGCGCACGTCTGTGGCCGTGATGACCAGGTGCTGGCCGCTGTGCTGCGCCATGCGGCGCAAATTGCGATAGGCGAGGAACACGCCGCCCAGCCCGATCGAACCGCCCAACGCCTGAATGATCTTAAACCAGAAGCGCAGGGTGCCGCCCGGCGAGAGCCTGAAAGCCCGCCAAAAGTGCTTCACCGCCCGGCGCGGCTGGCCGGCATCGATCAACCGCCGCCCGGCAAAAATGTTCAGCCCGGCGTATATCGCCTTGCGGTTGCCGCGGATGGTGGCGGCGAAAGCCGCATCAGCTTCCAGCTTTTCCACCAAACGAAAGGCTTCGTCGACAAACGTCGCCGAGAGAGCGATGGTCTTGGCCGATTCATGCGTGCGCTCCACCGCCCACACTTCGCTTTCATGGACGATGGGGTAATGGGCAGCCATGCGCAGCCAGAGCTCGTGATCGAGGATCAGGTTCAGCTCCGGCTTTAATAAACCGATCTCTTGCAATGCGATCCGCCGCATAAACACCGCCGGCTGTAGCAGCACGTTGAAGGCCAGCAAATCGACCAGCTCATACTGCCGGTAAGCGTGCCAGTCGAGCAGGTTCAGGTCGGCATCCACCATCACGCCGTCGCCGTAGGCCATGCCCGCTTCAGGGTGCGCCAGAAGCACCTGCACCGCCCGCCGCACCACCGTCGGGCCGTAGTACAGGTCGTCCGAATTGATCCAGGCGACAATCTCGCCCTGCGCGCGCGCCAGGCCTTTGTTAATCGCATCCGCCTGGCCCTTGTCGGGCTCCGACACCCACCAGGCTAGTTGATCGGCGTAACGCTGGATGATCTCCACGCTGCCGTCGGTGGAACCGCCGTCCACCACCATCACCTCCAGGTTGGTATAATCCTGGAAAAAGACGGTGTGCAGCGTTTCTTCAAGGAAACGCGCCTGGTTAAAGGACGGGATGACGATGCTGACGAGCGGACCCTGGATCATGGTTGGTTAATCATCATTTCGCAGGTAAAGTGAGCTTCCGCTGTGCGTGGCAACCAGCGAATAGCCGGGAATGTCTTCATTGTAATCGAAGCGTGAGGAAAGAACAGCGCACGGCAAAAATTCGCCCAGCGGATAGGCGAGGCCATTCAGTCCTGCTCCCTGCGGCCGGGTCAGTTCAATGAACTCCAGCCGGCGCTCCTGACCGGTGGGCGAAAGCAGCGTCCAAAGCGCGTACTCCGGTTCACCAGGGCCAATCCAGTAGCCCACCTGCTGACACTGCGGAGCGCGCTCCTTTAACTCAACCGAAAGTGATATCCACGGATTGTAATATTCCGGCGCATTGATGAATTGCAGGTATCCGCGGTTGGCCGTGAAAACGCTGAACGGCTCCTGGGGCGGCGGCTGCCAGGCCAGCACCGGCCGGGCTGTGTTCAACAGCAGGGCCGGCAGCGCAGTCGCCAGCAAAATTCCCGCTGCGACCCACCGCAGCGGCGCTTTGCAACGCCCCAGCCAGACGCCGGGCAAGGCCGCTCCCGCCGTAAACAGCGGCAGCAGCAACCGATTTCCCCACGGCTGCCAGCGAAATACCAGGCTGAAAAGCAGGTAGCCGGCCGCCAACACCAACCCAAAAAACAGCGGGAGCTTGTTTTTGCGTTTTGCAACCACGGCCGCCAACAGCCCCACGGAGATGACCCAAAAATGCAGCGGGTTGCCGGCCAGTTCCTCATTTTTATCCGAATAACGGACGGAAAATCCCTGGCTGCCCGGGGCATGGGTAAACCCAGGGCTGTTGATGTCCAGCCCGACCCAGGCGTGCAGCCTTTGCACGGCGTGTTCCAACGCGGTGTTGAGTGCGTCCACCGGCAGGGCCAGTTGCTGGGCCGTATTGCGCAGCAGGTTCGAAGCCAGCGCCGCCGCGCCCACCGGTTGGTTCGAGAGCGCCGTTTGCGATTCCGCCGGCCCGAAGGGGTTGCGGTATGCCGCCCAGTTGCGCGCCCAATGCGGACCGTTCAGCAAAAGCACCAGCGCAGCCCCGATCATGACGGCATAAAACAAGTGAAGCCCGTTTTGCCCTCCCCGCACCGCGCGCAGCGCGGAAACCAAAATCCAGGCCAGCGCGGGAAGCACGAATACCGCGAAGGTGCCCTTGGTGAGCAAACCCAGCGCCGTCATCGCACCCAGTCCGGCCCATTCCGGCCAAGTCAGCCCGGCGAATCCGCCGGTGGTTGGCTGCCCACACCCGCGGTGCGACTTGAGCGTGAGCAGTAGAGCGCCCAGCAGCCAGAATGAAGCCGCCAGGTCATTTTGCGAGCCGGTCGCCTGCAGAATGCCCATCGGCAGCAGCGCGCAGGCCCAGGCCGCCAGCAATTGGCTTTTGCGGCCCGCGCCCAGCAGGGCCGCCAGGCCGGAGGCGCCCAGCCAGACGCCAATGAACGCGCCCCACTGCACCAGGTTGGCCCAGCGGTCACTGCCGCCCAGACCTACCAGGTTCAGGATGGCCAGTTCGGCCCAGGGCGGCTGCCAGAGCTGCCGGTCGATGGCGGCAGGGTAGTGCGCCAGGCTGGCGTTTTGCAGCCAGTGCATCACCCGCGCCAGGTGGTACTGCATGGCGTCGTTGGTGTTGGGCGGCGCCGCCCAGGCCACCGCCAGCAACAGCAGCGTCGTATCAAAGCCCTTTTTCATTTCCATCCGCGTACCCCTCAGTCCGCCAGATCCAGCACCGCCTGGGCGAAGAGCTCGCCCCGCTCCTCGTAATTCTTGAACATATCGAAACTGGCGCACGCCGGCGACAAAAGCACCGTATCT
>CALMIB010000360.1 GCA_937863945.1 uncultured Longilinea sp. | reverse complement strand
GCCGTGGAAGATGTCGGTTGCCAGGCTCACGTCGGCCTGGTAATCGCTGTAGAAGGTATCGGCGACCTCGAAGGTTTGCAGGTCGGTCACCACTTCCTCGCCGCCTGCCGCTTCGGGCATCGCCAGTTCTTCGCCGGCCGGCAGCAGGGTGATGTCGTCAAAGTAGTACACACCGGGGCTGTACATGGTGAACTCGATCTTCTCCACCTTCGTCTGGTCAATGCCGGTGAAGGAGATCAGGTTCATGCACATCAGCGTCCACTGCTCGAACTTGGTTTTGACGTTCGCGCCCACGCCCTCGTTGTCGGTGTAGCGCTCTACGCTTGCGCCGGCCGAATCGATCAGCTTGACGCCGACGGTGTTCTTGGCGCCGCCGCTGTTGGCGGTGGACGTATCATAGACGTAGAAGCACAGCTTGGCGTACGGGGTCAGGTCAACCGCTCCCTTGCCCAGGTTGACGCCGACGCCGTGCCATTCACCCTCGCTGCTTTCGCTTTTCAGCGATTGCGCGCCGGTGAAGAACACATCCGTCGACAGGCTGGCCGCGGCCTGATAAGCCTCATACGGCGCAGCGTCCGTCTCGAAGTCCTGAATCACGGTGGTGACTGCCGCGGGCGCGGCGGTCGGCGCGGCGGTGGGGACTTCGGTTGGGGCGGCGGTGGGGGTTGGCGTGGCCTGCGGGGTGCAGGCGGCCATCACAACGGCCAGGATCACCAGGATCGCGGCCCATTTCCAGGATTGTCGTACCGTCTTGCGAGTGTCCATCTCTTCCTCCATACTCATCGTGTCTGGGTTAAATGCCATCAAAAGCATACGGCTGAAATCAAAAGGGGAAATGCCAGAAATTTCAATATCCGATGTATCCAACCCTTTCCACGCCGGGCTACTGGCCCGCGTTCCACTTGAAGGTTGCCACGCCGGCCGAGGGCAACTGGTAGCTGAACGACTGGCCATTCCAGCTCACCTCGAAGCGCACGGCGGCATCCGCCTGAACAATCAGCACCAGTGATCCGTCCGGGTTGAGGAAGGCCACCTGGCTGGGCAGGCGGTAATCGGACGGGCCGGAGTCGACCCGGTAGGCGCCGGGATCGACGAATTTGGTCACGTGCCCCAGCACGTAGAATTCTTCATTGTAGGTTACCTGCCCGGTTGCCTGGTCGATGGTCACCACGCCGCGGCAGTTGCCGCAGCCGCCGTTTTGCGGGCCGGCTTTCTCGTCCAGCGCCAGGTTCCACAGCAGGGTGCTCTTGCCCCAGTTGCGGTAATTTTCAATCACCAAATTGCGCACGTTCCAGCTCAGGTTGCTGGCAAAGCCGGGCGCCCACTCGCCGCCCGAGCACTCGGTGAACCAGATGTCCATCTGCGGGTACTGCTCGTGGAAGCGCCCCTGCGCGGTGACATCGCCGCCGTAGCAGTGGAAGGCCACGCCGTCGATGTAGGCGGCCGCGGCCGGGTCGGCGACCACCTCCAGCGGGTAATCGACCATGTCCCAGTTGTGGTCGAAGACCAGGATGCGCGTGGACAGGCCAGCTTTCTCGAAGGCCGGGCCCAGGTAATCGCGTACAAAAGCCTGCTGGGCTTTGGCCGGCATCAGCATGCTCGGGTAGCCGCCGGTGGCATAATTGGGCTCATTTTGCACCGTCACCGCGTCGATCGGCACGCCCTCGGCCGCGTAGGCCTGCACAAACTTGACGTGGTAATCGGCAAAGGCCTGGTAGAACTCGGGCAGCAGCTCCGAGCCGTGCAACTGGTTGTTCTTCTTCATCCAGGCCGGCGGGCTCCACGGCGAGCCCATGATGCGCAGTTGCGGGTTCAACGCCAGCGCGGCGCGCAGCGCCGGCAGCACGTATTTTTGGTCGCGGTTGATCGAAAAATCACTCAAATCCGGGTCGGTCTGCCCGGCGGGCTGGTCATCGTAGGTGTAATCGTCCAGCGCAAAGTCCGAGGCGCCCATCGGTTGACGCAGGTAGCTCAGGCCGATGCCGCCGCCCTGGCGGCTGAACAGGTTGCGCATCAATTCATCGCGCGCCTGGTTGTCGAGCACGCTCATAATCAGGAAGGCTGAAGATTCGGTCAGCGACGCGCCCGCGCCTTCGAACTGCTGGTAGCGCAGGTCGGTGTTGATTTCGATGCGCGCGCCTTCGCCCGGCTGCGCCGCGCTCAGGGCCAGCGGCGCTTCGTGGCTCATTTTCTTGCTTTCGTTGCCCAGCGTCAGCCAGACTTCAACCTGGCCGGGCGCGGGGGTGGACACTTGCGTTTGAGGGGATTTGGTTGGGTTCATGGGCGTTTGTGAATTAAATGGGGTTGGGGCAGCCGCGCAGGCCGCCAGGAGCAGGGTGAACAGGGTCAAAACAGCGAGGTTTTTCACCGGGCGTCCTTTTCCGCCGCCAGGTCGGACGGCAGGCTGGCGGTTTGCCCATCCAGCAGCAGAAAATCGCCCGGTTCGGCCAGGCCGATGCGCTGCCCGTCGAACGTGCAGCCCGGCGCGACCGCGCAGCCCAGGTAGGCGTTGCTGCCCTTGAGGATGGCGGCGGTGACGCGGCCGTTTTCCAGCCGCAAAATGGCGCCGGCCGAGGGCGCGGCGGTCAGTTCGAGCGAATGCCGGCGGCCGTTCAGCAGCAGCGACAGGTGCACGCTGGTTTGACCCTCTGCCGGGATCAGCACGGTCAGGAAATGCAGGTCGCGCTGGGGGTGCGAGCGCAGCCACAGGTCAGCCTCGCCCTTCACCACCTCCGTGCGCGGCAGGTCGGCCAACTGGCCGGCTGCATCCACCGCGGGCACGGCGCGCAGGGTTTCCCGCGCCTCGCGCAGCAGCGTGCAGGGTTGGTTGTTCTCGTCCAATTCCGGCAGCGCGCCGATCAGCGTCAGGCGGCCGCCGCGGCGGGCATAGCCGGCCAGGTTGCGCTGCGCCGCCGCCGGCATGTATGGACCGCCTGCCGCGTACAGGAACGGGTAGGCCAGCAACTCGTCGACGCTGGCGGTTTCCAGGTTGGCCAGGCCGTAATCCAGGCGCAGCGCGCGCATCTGACGCTGGAATTCGCCCAGGTGCAGGCCGTGCTGCGGCGCGCCGCTGTCGCCCGCCGGCGGCCAGGCTGCCAGGCGCGCCTGCGCCAGCGAATAACCCCAGGCAGCCGGTTTTAGCGTGCGGCAGGCCAGGAATTCGGCGCCGTACAGGTTGAAGAACTGCGCCAGCCAGCGCACGATCTCGGCCTTGGGCGTCCATTCGCCCTGTGCGGTCACCGGCGCCACGTCCGGGTAGGGCAGTTTGGGCACAATTTCCAGGTTGCGGTCAGGAAAATCGGTGGCCACGCCGGTGTAAACGTTGAAACCGGTCGCGCCGCTGTTGAGGATCACCAGCGTCTGGTAGAAGCTGGTGGAAGCATCCGCGTAGGCCGGGGCGTACAGCGCGGCAAAGCCCCAGTTTTCTTCCAGGTTGGGGCCGGGAGTTCGCTTGGCGGTCAGGACATAGCGGTGGAAAGCTGATTCATCCGCCGACACATCCCCCACCCAGTTGGTGAAGCCGTATTCCACGCGGCCCCAGCGTTCCGGCTCGACGCGCGAGAGCCAGGCGTCCAGCCCGTAGGGCGCGCCCAGCGGGGGATTCTGGTTGATGAACACCGGCAGGCTGCTCTCCAGCGGCTCGGCCCAGGCGCGGAAGATTTTATCCATGTAAGCGGCCGAGAACTCACCCCAATCGACGTAACGTTGCGGCGCTGCGCCCGCGTCCCAGCGGCGCGGCGCGGGCACAGCGCTCCAATCGGGGTATTCGCCGCCGTACAGCCGGTTCAGATTGGCGATCGCGCGGTACTGGTCCGCCAGGAACTGGCGAAACAGGGCCAGCGCCGAAGGACTGTAGTCGTAGGCCCACGGTGCGTGCTGCCCGTTGGAATAGATGCCCTCATTGGCGATCTGCAGCGCCACGATCGGCCCATCCGGCGCCGACAACGGGCGAATCACTTCCTCACCCACCCGGCGCATCCAATCGACGGTCAGGCGCAGGAATTCAGGCGAAAACGGCGCGGGCAGCGGCCACTGCTCCACTGCCGCGCCGTCCGCGGCAGCCCGGCTGCCGGCCCACGTTTCGGCTTCGCCGCCGGCGTTCAGCAGCGCTTCGATTTTGGGGTTATTCAGCGGGCAAACCCAGTCGGGCAGGCCGCCGTAATTGACCTCGGCATGGATGAACGGCCCCGGCTTGGCAATCACGCTCAGGCCCAGGTCGGCGCACAGCCGCAAAAAGCCCAGCACGTCGCGGTTGGGCTGCGTGCGCCCGGTGAAGTCCGGTGCAGCGGCAGGGTCCACCTGGTGGTGGCGCCAGGGAATGTAAACCGTGATGGTCGAAATTCCCATGCGTTTCAGGCTGCCCAGCCGGTCGGCCCAGTTGCGCGCATCGTCGCGGTAATACGGGTAATCGGCAGTGATGAAAACCCCCGGCGTTCTGCCGGAGAGCACCGCGCCTTGATGGATGTGCAGGGGTGAAAATGGTTCGCCCATGAGCCGTCCTTTAAACCGTGTAATCTTCGCGGTCAGCCTAATAGATGCCGCGGTTGAACTTGAGGTTGGCCGAGAGGAACTCCTCCAGCACCAGGCAGGCCGCGCCGGTGCAGATGGCATCCTCGCCGAGCTGGCACAGGCTGATGGAAAGCTCCTTGGTGGAGAGCGGCAGCGCGTTCTGTTTGACGCAGGCGGTCAGGTCGTCCAACAGCGCCCCGCCAATGAGCAGCCCGGCCCACCCCCCGATTTCTATCCGTTCGGGGTTGAACAGGTTGACCAGGTTGGCAATGCCAATGCCCAGCACCTGGGTGAGATCCTGCATCACCCGCTCCGCCGTGGGGTCGCCGCGCTGGTAGGCATCCACCAGTTGGCCGACCGCCACAAACTGGTCGTCCTGCGGATGGCCCCCGGCCTCGCGCTGGCTGGCCAGGATCCCCGGCGCGCCGACGTAGGCTTCCAGGCAGCCCTGCCCGCCGCAGCGGCACTGGCGGCCGTGCAGCACGATTTTTGTGTGCCCCCACTCGCCCGCGCTGTTGGTCGCGCCGCGGTACAGCGCGCCCTTGGTGATGATGCCCGCCCCGATGCCGGTGCCGATCAGGATCACGGCCATATCCTGCACGCCGCGCCCGGCGCCGAACCACGATTCGGCCAGCGTCATGGCCTTGGCGCCGTTATCGATGTACACCGGCAGCCCGACCGCCTGCTCGACCAGTTCCAGCACCGGTTCCGAACGCCAGTTCCACATCGGCGCGGCCACGCTCACCTGCCCGTTGTGCTCGACAATGCCCGGCACGCCAATGCCCACGCCCAGGATCTTTTCCGGCGACAGGCCGGCCTGCATCATCAAGTTTTGGCAGCCGCGCTGCAGGATGCAGATGTACTGCGCCAGCATATCCTCTTCCTGCGCAACCGGCTCCAGCGTGGTGCACAGTTTGTTCATCTTCAGGTCAAAAAGCTCGAGCGCCACCTGGGTTTCGCCCAGGTCAACGCCGATCAAGTAGCCGTGCCGCGGGTTGATGTCCACGATGGTGCGCGGCCGGCCGCCGCTGGACTCTTCCAGGCCTTTTTCGATCAAAACGCCGCTTTGCAGCAGCTCGCTGGTCACGTTGGTTACCATGCCGGCGCTGAGCTGCGTTTGCAGGCTGATTTCCATGCGGCTCATCGAGCCGTTAAAACACAAATGCCGCAGGATGACCTGCGTATTGGCCTGACGTAGATCGACTGTGCGCCGCAGAGGTTTCATGGGTTGTCCTGGCAGGGTGAAAACTAATTACAAGACTTATTTTAAGTATTAAATTATATTTGTCAAGTCCTGATTTTCCCTCGCCGCATGCCCATGCGCCCCGGCGATTGACCGTATAATCAACCCATCCCAGGAGGTCCATGCAGCGCAACCCCGCCTATGACCTGTTACGCACCGCCGCCATGTTTGCCGTGGTCTGGCTGCACGTCGCCGCGGCGGCCGTCATCCCGGACGCCGCGCTGGAGCGCCCCGGCTGGCTGGCCGCCGACTTGCTGGCCGCCTTCAGCCGCTGGAGCGTGCCGGCCTTCGTGCTGCTCAGCGGCGCGCTGCTGCTCGCCCGGCCCCTGCACGTGAACCCGCGCGCCTTCTACCGCAAGCGCGCCCGGCGCATCCTGCTGCCGCTGCTCTTCTGGACGGTCTTCTACATCCTGTGGATCTTCCTCAACCAGCGCTCCATCGATTTCGCCCCGCTGTGGCGTCCCATTTTGCAGGGGCGCGCCTATTACCACCTGTGGTTTCTCTACATGACCGCCTGCCTGTCGCTGGCCGCACCGGGCATCTCCTGGCTGCTGGCGCGCATCCGCCCGGCCGGGCAGCCCGCCCTGGGACCTGGCCTTTGAATACTTCAGCCCGTCTGTTGCGCTGGCCGTGCTGGCCGCCCACCCGCGCACGCGGGCCTTGATCTGATCCGCGGGATGCTATAATTCCAGCCAGGA
>CALMIB010000359.1 GCA_937863945.1 uncultured Longilinea sp. | reverse complement strand
CGCACGTTGTCAATCGCCCAGCCGCGCACGCCGCCGTTGAAGTATTTGTCCACGATATCAAAATGGAAGCGCAGCCGCACGCTCTGCCCGGCGTAGGCCGACAGGTCGATCCACGGGCTGGAGAGCCAGGCGTCCATGCGCTCGCCGTGCAACTGGCGCAGGTTCTCGAAGCGCCCGCCGTTGACCGAAATCTGCACCCAGCGCTGATCCCAGTAGGGCGCGTCGCTTTCGGTCTGCGTGTTGTAGTCGAAGGCCAGCCAGGATGGCGCGGCCGGGACCGTGAAGGGCGGCGAGGTCAGGTCGCTGGCGCCCACTGTCGACGAGCCGATGTCGCCGTCGTTGGGGTCGCTGTACAGCCAGCCGTTCAAGCTGCGCCCGCCCAGCGCGTAGTTACTGACAGCGCGCCACAGCCCCGCGGAGGTGGCCGTCCAGCCGCCGGCGTCTTCCATCTGCTCCGCCGGCACGGCGAGTTCCGACACGGCGAGTTCCGGCGCGGCGGGCAGGCCGGCGTCGGCCACTGTGAAGTTCAGGCTGTTGGACACCTCGGCGCCGTTGGCCGTTTTGGCCTTCACCGTCCAGGCGTAATTACCGGCCGGCAGCGAGCCCACCGACCAGCCGTTGCTGTCCGTCCAGCCCTGCGAGAGCGCGATTGGCCCGGTGAGCGTTGACTGGAAACTTACCGCGCCGGGCGCGGCCCAGTCCAGCACCAGCGAATCGGCGCTGGTGACCGCGGCGGTGGTGATGTTAAAGGGTGCGTTCAGCACCGGCGCGGCGATCTCGAGCGTGCGCGCCGCCACGCGGATGGAGGACAGCCTGTCCGCGCCGAAGCGGTTGTCGGCCAGGTTGGGGTCGTTTTGAAGGATGGTTTCGGAGCGCCCGGTCAGGTTGTTTTGCTCGTAGAGCAGCGCCTGCACGCTGCCGCCCACCAGCAGCGACGATAGCGCGTTATCCGGCAGCGGCGAGAACTTGCTGGCGGATTCATACGTGCCCGCGCCCAGCAGCTTGCAGGCGCCGGTGTAATTGGGTCCGCTGTACAGCGCCACCTGGGTGGAGCCCGGCTGGCAGGCCGGCGGTTTGGGCGCGCAGGCGGTGTTGTTGATCACCCCGCGTGCGCTCTGCGGGTCGGGTGAGGCGTTGCCCTCGTAATCCCACACGCGCACGGCCACGTCCAGCGGGCCGGCCGGCGCGCCCGCGTCGCACAGGTTCACATCCATGATGTAGGATTCGTAGGTCGCGCCGCTCAGCGTCTGCGGGCTGCCCGCCGGCACCCAGGCCCCATCGATCTTGACGATGGCCTGGGCCTTGGTCACGCCCAGGTCGTCGCTGGCGGTGCCCGCCACCAACAGGCTGCCGTCGGTCACCACCTCGCCGGGCGCGGGCAGGGTGAGCTGCGCGCTGGGCGGGTTGGCGCCGTGGTTGCCCGAAACATACCAGTCGCCCTCGACGCACTCGTCGTAGGGGTCGGGCACGTTCCAGGTGGTTTCGTCGCAGGTGCGCGGCCGCCCGCCGTTGACGGCCACGTCGTCGAACGTGATGTCGACCGAATTGCCCCAGTAGTAGCCGCTGTTGGACCAATAGACCGAGTCGGTGACATGAAAGTGCAGGTGGTGCCCGGAGGAATAGCCGGTGTCGTCCACGTTGCCGATGTACTGGCCCTGCAACACCGGCGCGCCGACCACCTTGAGCGCGGCCGGGATGGAGTTCTGCGCCAGGTGCAGGTAAATCTGGTAGGTGACCGGTGTGGTGGAGGTATCCTTGATGGTGATGGAATTGGTGCAGGAGGTGGAACCGTTCGGGCAGCCGTCGTAGGCCCCCAGGATGCTGCCGCCCTTGGCCGCCAGCAGCGGGAACATGGTACCGTCAGCGAAGTCGAATGCCCAGCGGCAGGCATCCGGGCAGGAAGCGCCCACGCCCCACACGTGCCAGATGCTGCCCGACAGGTGCACCGATTTGCCGCCCGCCCAGGGCAGCAGGTAGCCGCTGAAGACCTTGCTGGTCTGCGGCGCTTCCGGCTGGTTGACGCCCGCCAGCATCTCCAGCTCCGGCGAAACCAGCTCGCCGGGCAGCGCCGCGAAGGCATCCGCCCATGCTTTGGAGGTTGGCAATGTCACCGTCCAGCCGCTGGAGGCCAGCGGCGAATCTGCTGCAGTCCCGTCCAGGCGGGCCAGCGCCAGCCCCGGCTCGCCGGCGATCACCTCGCCGGTGGCCGCGTCGCGGAAACCCAGCCACAGCACGGCCGAGGTGCCGTCCTGCGAATAGACCACGTTGTCGATGAACGCCTCGTAAGGCAATAGCGACTGCTCGGCGGGGAGCTGCGCCAACGCCGAATCAAAGGCAGCCTGCAGGTCGGCGGGGATTCCAGCGGCTTCCGTCACCGGCGGTTCGTCCTGCGCCTGGACCGCGGGCAGTGAATTGAACAATCCCCCCAACAGTAATGCGCACGCCAGTACCGTCAGCCAACGCTTCATCCCGACTCCTGTATATGCCAATATCCGGCTGCCCGCGCCGCTGCGCGCAGGCAACCGCCTGAATCACCTGTGATGCTTGCTGCGATCAATGGTATTGTAAAGGAATAGCGTTGCAATCCGGATGCCAGCCGGCCGCACCTTACAGCATTGCAAGTCAGGCGGTCAGGCTCAACCCGGCCACGAAGGTGTCCAGCCCGGTGATCAAATCGCCCTGACCGCTCTTCGAATCTTCGTCGAGTTGCAGCAGGCGGCGGTAGATCTCGCGCAGGTCGTCCAATGAATAGCGGCGCACCTGGCGAGCCAGCTTGTTGGAAACGAAATCTTTTTGATTGAGGCGTTTACCGATCTGCGCCGCGCCGCCGCCCTCGTCGGCCACCACGCGCGCCTGGATCAGCAGGCGGTACTGGCGCACCAGCATGCCGAACACCATGGCGGCGTCCTGAAATTCGAGCAGGGTGTGCAGCTCGCGCAGCGCCGCGGCGGTGCGCCCCTCGGCGGCCGCGTCCACCAGGTCAAAGATGTTGCCCTGACCCACCGGCGTGCACAGCAGGTCCACGTCGGCGGCCTCCACCGTGCGGCCGTCGGCGTAGGTCAGCAGCTTGGCGATCTCCTGCGCGGCCAGCTCGGTGTTGGTCTCAATGGCGGCGGCCAGCGCGCGCGCCGCATCGGGGGTAAAGTTGCCGCCCTGTTTACGCACCTCTTTTTGAATCCAGCCGGGCATGTCGGCGGCAGAGGGCAGCGCGCACACGCGTTCCAGCGCCTTCGGCCCGGCCGCCTGCACCCACTTGCGCAGCCAGTGGTCCGCGCGCAGCGTATCCCAGTCGCTGCGGTAGGGCTGATCCTCCACCAGCAGCACCAGCGCGGTTTCGGGTGGCACGTAATCGAGCAGCGCCTTAAGGCGCTCGCGACCCTCCTGTCCCTGCGCGCGCGCCAGCGGGTTGGTCAGAATGACCAGCCGGCGCTCGCACAAAAAGGGCAGCGAACCGACCGCCGTGCGCAGGTCGCCGTCGCTGGCCGACTTGCCGTCCAGGCGGGTGGTGTTCATCTCCGCCAGGCCGGGGTCGCCCATGCGCGCGATCATCTCGCGCACGAAGGCCTCCATGGCGTGGGTGTCGTCGCCGAAGAGCAGGAAGATGCGCGGCTTTACAGCCGCGGGCGCGGGAGACTCCATGCGGCGCTCAGGGTTTGAGCAAAACGCGGTGCAGCGGCAGGTTCGAGCCGACGTAGCGCGTGATCTGGTGGGCGTGCAGCGTGCCCACGTCCGGCGAAGTGGTCACTTTGGCCTGCAGCCAGGGACCCAGCGGCTGCGAGATGATGGTGCCCAGCGTCACCAGCGCCACCACCAGCGGCAGCCGCCGGGAGCGTTTGCGCCCGAAGGAGGGCAGCATGGCCAGCCAGGCCAGCAGCCCGGCCACCATGCCGCCGGCCACAAAGTTGGTGCCGCATTGCGGGTGAATGGCCAGCGACTTCTCGCCGGCCTGCAGGCGCGCGATGGCCTGTCCCACGGCCGCGGCCAGGTCCTCGGTGGGCACATCGCCCACCACCCAGAAGCCACCGGTATCGGAATAACCGGCCAGCGGGCGTCCCGGGTAGCGCTCGGCCAGCACCTGCAGCGTGGCGTGCTCAATGCCGTGGTGCCGGCGAATGCGCCCGAAGGGGAAGATGGATAACGCGCTTTCGAGAGTGGTCATAGGGCCTCCTGTTTTCAAGTACGGCCTTCCATATTCGTGTTCAATGGAGGGATCTCAGCCGAGCCAATCGCGCGGCGCGAATCGCCGCGCCTTACAGAATTATAAACCAGGAACGGCCGGCGATTGCGGCCGTCCATGTATAATAATCGGAAAAGGCCGTTCTCAATCTTTTTTGAATTACCGTCGGGGGAAGAGTTTGGCAAGCA
>CALMIB010000358.1 GCA_937863945.1 uncultured Longilinea sp. | reverse complement strand
GTTCCAGGCGCAGAAATTGAGAATTTGCACGGGCAAACAGTCTGGCCAGGCCTGCCCGACGCCCACTTGCACCTCGAGCATTATGCCTTCAGCCTGGAGCGAATCGATTGCGAGGTGGAAACACGGGAAGAATGCCTGCGGCGGGTGGCCGAGCGGGCCAGCGGCCTGCCGGCCGGCAATTGGATTTTGGGCCACGGCTTCGATCAAAACCGCTGGCAGGGCGGTTACGGCAGCGCCGCCGAACTGGACCTCGCCGCGGGCGGCCGCCCGGCCTATCTGACCGCCAAATCGCTGCACGCAGCCTGGGCTTCAAGCGCCGCGCTGCGGTTGGCCGGCATCGACCGCGCCACACCCGACCCCGAAGGCGGCATCATTCAACGGGATGCGGATGGCGAACCGACCGGCATATTGCTTGAAAATGCCGTCCGCCTGGTCGAAGCCGTTCTACCCGTGCCCGATGAACACGACACCGCGGGCGCCATCGAGCACGCCCTAACCCGGTTGTGGCGCATGGGCATCACCGGCGTTCATGATTTTGACCGCCGCCGCTGCTTTCAGGCGCTGCAAATCCTCGACTCCACCGCCCGCCTGAACCTGCGCGTGGTCAAGGGCATCCCGGTGGATCAGCTCTCCGAAGCGGTTGCCCTCGGCCTGCGCACGGGGTTCGGGTCTGATTTTCTGCGAATCGGTTCAGTCAAGATGTTTGCCGACGGCGCCCTGGGGCCGCAGACCGCTGCCATGCTGCAACCCTACGAACACAGCGAAGGCGCCGGCGTGCTGCAGCTGAATGCCGAACAGGTCTTCGAGGCCGGCAGGCAGGCCGCGCAAAGCGGCTTGAGCCTGGCCGTGCATGCCATTGGCGACCGCGCCAACCACGAGATTCTCAACGGTTCTGCCCTGGTGCGCCGCTTTGAATCGCAGAACAACCTGCCGCGCCTGCGCCACCGCATCGAACACGTCCAACTGCTGCACCCGGATGATTTAACCCGGCTGGCCGAACTGGACGTGATTGCCTCGGTTCAACCCGTGCACGCCATTTCGGATATCGACATCGCCAACCGGCACTGGGGCAGCCGCTCCCGCTACGCATACGCATACAAATCCCTGCTGGACGCAAACACCCGCTTGGCCTTCGGATCGGATGCGCCTGTAGAAACGCCCAATCCGTTCCTCGGACTTCACGCCGCAGTGAACCGCGCGCGCCCGTCCGGGTATCCCGGCCGCGAGGGCTGGCATCCGGAACAGCGTCTCTCGCTGGAACAGGCACTGGCCGGTTTTACCACAGGGCCGGCTTTTGCCGCCGGGCTTGAGGACCGGTTGGGGCGGTTGCAGCCCGGTTATTTCGCCGACCTGATCGTCCTGGACGGCGATCCATTTGCTCTGCCGCTTGAGAATCTGCACCAGTACGCTCCAGCGGCGACAATGGTTGCCGGACAATGGGTCTGGCGGCATTGATCTTGCACCGGTGGGGGTAAGATGATCGATAACCACTCTATTGCGCCTGAAGTATTGGTTCCAAGGCTGGGCGAGTCGTTGGTGGAAAAAGGCATCATCTCGCCCGCCGACCTGGAAAAAGCGCTGAAGGTCCAACGCGCCCACACGCAACGCGGCCAATCCGCACTCCTGGGAAAGGTCCTGGTCGATTTGCGTCTGGTGGATCAACCCACGCTCGACCGCGTGGTCACGGAACAGATCCTTCAGCTCAGAATTGCCCTGCAGGAGAAGAACCAGCAGCTTGAGGAAGCCAACAATTTCCTCGAGCAACGCGTCCAGGAACGCACCGCCGAACTGGAACAGGCGCTGGCAAAATTGGCCGAATTGAACCAGTTGAAATCCAATTTCGTGTCCAATATCTCGCACGAATTGCGCACCCCGCTCACCCACATCCGCGGCTACCTCGAACTGCTTTCCTCTGGCGATCTCGGCCAGGTGAATGACGAGCAATACCGCAGCCTGATGACCATGCAGCGCTCGACCGACCGGCTGGAAAGGCTGATCGAAGATTTGATCCTCTTCTCGATGGCCGAGCGCGGCACCATCAGCCTGCACGTGAAATCCTTCGACATCAATCAACTCTGCCGCGATCTGGTGATTGCCTACCAGCAGCGCGCCGCCGAGCATAAACATTCGCTCACCTTTGAGGGAGATCCATCCCCTGCATTCATCCAGGCTGATCGCGAAAAAATCCTGTGGACCATTCAGCAGTTGATTGAAAATGCCATCAAATTCACCCCCGACGGCGGCACGCTGCTGGTGAAGACCATCCAGGATAATCATTTCATCGCCGTCAACGTGCGCGATAACGGCATTGGCATCCCCCAGGAACGCATTCAGGAAATATTTGAACCATTCCACCAGTTGGACGGTTCCTCCACCCGCCGATATGGCGGAACTGGCCTTGGACTGGCGCTGGTCAAAAAGATCATTGAAGCGCACGGCTCGATGGTTCGAGTGGATTCGGTTCCAGGCAAAGGCAGCAGTTTTGAGTTCACCATGCGGGTCCTGGAATAAGAAAAGCGTATATAATCTTAACCAATGAAAACTGCGGAATCCACCTTCAACATTTCTTTGGATGATCTGTATCGAATCAACCAGGTCATCTTGCAATCAACGGAATGGAAAACCGCGCTCGACCAAATTGCCCGCCTGATCCGCCCCCTTTTTATCTTTGACAACCTGGTCGTTTACCTGATCGACCCTGAAACCAGGCTCCCGGAAACCGCCTACGCCCGCGCGATGGGGCGCGGAAAACGTGCTGAAGCTGATGCAGCCTGGGGAGAAACCATCGCGGCCCAGGTTTGCAACACCGGCAAGATCATCCTGCACGAACCCAGCGAACCGATGAACGCGGACCGCCTGCGCCGTCCCTACATCCTGGGCGTGCCATTCCAACGCCAGAACACCATCCTTGGAACCATCATTTTCATCCGTTTTGGCAGCCCGCCTTTTACAGAAGAGCAGATTCACTTTGCGCAATTCCTGGCCAATGACCTGGCGCTGGTGATCGATGAAAACCACCGGCATAAGCGGCTCAATGAACTGGAGGCGCAGCATCACATTTTCCGGCTGCAGGAAGATTTCATGTCCACGCTGTCCCATGAAATCCGCACGCCGCTGGGTTTCATCAAGGGCTACACCACCACCCTGCTGCGTTCTGACACCAGTTGGGATGCCCAGACCCAGCGCGAGTTTCTGCAAATTGTGGACAAAGAAACCGACCGGTTGCAGGAGTTGATTGATGATTTGCTTGACTCAGCCCGCCTGCAATCCGGCCGCATGCGCATGAATTTTCAAATCGTCCGCCTGGATGCAGTGGTCAATGATGTATTGACGCGCACTCACCTGCACCACCCCCTTTTAAAGGTACACCAGCAAATTGAACAACCCTTGAAATTGATCGAAGGCGATCCGGTCCGCCTGGCGCAAGTGTTGCAAAACCTGCTTAACAACGCTGCAAAGTACGCCCCGGAATCGGATGTTTGGGTTAACATTTGCAATGTAGATAACGGCGTTCAGATCGACGTGATCGATCACGGGCCCGGAATCCCGCCGCAGTATGTCCCATTCATTTTTGACCGTTTCTTCCGCAACCCTGAGCAAGCGCCCAACGTGCACGGGTCTGGTTTAGGCCTGTTCATCTGCAAGCAGATCCTCCAGGCACACCAGGGTGAAATTAGCGTCAATTCCACCCTGGGCGTAGGCTCCACCTTCACAGTCTCTCTAAGAGAGCATATCTGATTAAGTCGCCTGGCGAGGAGGTCTCATAGATGGACACGCGCATCCTGATCGTTGATGATGAAGTCTTATATCAACATCTGGTCAAGGTAAACCTCGAAGCCGAAGGGTACGAGGTCATCACGGCCAGCAATGGCGAAGAAGCCCTGGAAATGGTAGCCAGCAAGCGTCCCGACATGGTCATCCTCGACGTGATGATGCCGCGCCTGGATGGTTGGACCACCTGCGAGCGCATTCGCCAGTTTTCCTCGGTGCCCATCATCATGCTCACAGCCAAAGGTGAAGAGCAGGACCGGGTGCGCGGGCTGAACGTTGGCGCGGATGATTACGTCGTCAAGCCTTTCTCAGCCACCGAGCTGGTTGCCCGCGTACGCGCCGTGCTGCGCCGCGCCAAAACTTCCGAACAGGTCGGCCAAAATCGTTATTTTGCGCACGGCAATTTAAAAATCGACTTTGCCCGCGCGGAAGTGTGGAAGGAAAACAAACCTGTTTACCTGTCCGCCACCGAATACCGCCTGCTCATCCAGTTTGCCCAGCATGTCGGCCAGGTGCTCACCGCCGAAGACCTGTTGACCGCCATTTGGGGACCGCAGTACAGCGAAGACAAAGAAATCCTGTGGGTCAGCATCGCCCGCCTGCGCCAGAAATTGGAGGACAATCCCCATTCGCCGCAACACATCGTCACTCGCTCAGGCCTGGGTTATCTCATGCCGCCGGTTGAAAAAGCCAATTTGTAACCCATCCATTGGAATGGGTGGAAAAGGGGAATTATCAGGATGATGATCGATGATAACAATCCGTCGCCAGAAACGCGGATAAAAGTATTTTCTAACATTATCTATAAACATCCCGTAAATGCAGTCATCCAAACGGCCGATTACAAAATCCAGGGTGATGTGCACGTCCGGCCCAATCACCGCCTGCGCGACGAACTGAATACGTCGGAACAATTTTTGGCGGTCACCAATGCAGTCATCTATGACCGCGCCGGTCAGATTGTCCACAAAGTGAATTTTATGGTGGTGAACGCTTCACACATCATCTGGCTGTTGCCGGTCGACGAAATACAGGATGAAAAATGACCAATCCGGGAGCCAATCGTGAAGCCGAGCTCAATAAACTTAAGGCATATATCGTAAATTTTATTTCGCACGAACTGGAAAACCAGCCGCCCATCGCCGGCGACCGGCGCAAGGTGGTCAATGACCTCATGCAGCAGGCGTACGCCTCCACCCGGCTTGCCCTGCCCACCACCCTGCGCGACCAGTTGTTCCACGACATCCTCGATGATATTCTCGGGTTTGGCTCGTTGCAGCCGCTGCTGGACGACCCCGAGATCACCGAGGTGATGGTCAACGGCGCCAAAAAGATCTACATCGAGCGCAAAGGCATCCTCACCAAAACCAATATCACTCTCGAAAACGACGACCAGGTGCTGCACCTGATCGAAAAAATCATTCTTCCATTGGGCCGGCGCATCGACGGCGACAGCCCAACCGTGGATGCCCGCCTGCCGGACGGCTCGCGCGTTAATGCGGTCATTCCGCCGGTTGCCATTGACGGGCCCACCATCACCATCCGAAAGTTCGACAAGGGCAAGCTGAACATCGACCAGTTGATCCAATTCGGCTCCATTTCGCAGGGCATGGCCGATTTCATCAAAGCCTGCGTGCTTGCGCGCTTGAATATTGTCATTTCAGGCGGCACAGGCTCCGGTAAAACCACCCTTCTAAACGTCCTGTCGGGGTTCATCCCTGAAAATGAGCGCATCGTGACCATCGAGGACGCCGCTGAATTGCGCTTACTGCAGGATCACGTGGTGCGCATGGAAACCAAACCACCCAACTCCGAAGGGAGAAACTCCGTCACCATCCGCGACCTGGTCCGCAATTCCCTGCGCATGCGCCCCGACCGGATCGTGGTCGGCGAGGTTCGCGGCGGCGAAGCCCTGGATATGTTGCAGGCCATGAACACCGGCCACGACGGCTCGCTCACCACCCTGCACGCCAACACCGCCCGCGACGCCATTTCGCGCCTTGAAACCATGTGCCTGATGGCCGGCATGGACCTGCCCGTCAAAGTCATCCGCCAGCAGATCGCTTCGGCCGTGGATGTCATCGTCCAGCAATCCCGCATGCGCGACGGCACCCGCAAGGTCACATCCATCACCGAAGTGTCGGGCATGGAAGGTGATACCGTGGTGATGACCGAAATCTTTAAATATGAACAGACCGGCGTGGACGCCCAGGGAAAGGCAATTGGCGATCTGAAACCAACCGGCATCCGGCCGCTGTTCTCACCACGGCTCGAAATGGCCGGCATCCACCTGGGCCCGGAAGTGTACGGCGCAAAGTTGAACGAGATGTTGGGGCCGCAAAATCGGAGACATTAACGCGTTTTCATTTATAATGTCCATATCTCCGTCAAACTCAGGATGATTATGAACAAAAACCAGCGTTTAATCACACTCCGCACGCGCAAATTAGGCGTATTGATACTGGACGCCCGCCTTGCCACCCGCCGGAGCGTAAATGAATGCGCAGAAGCGCTTGGCATTTCGCCGGATACTTTTACAGCTTTTGAAAACGGCGAAACAGCTCCATCGCTGCCACAATTGGAAGCTCTTGCGTATTTCTTTGATTTGCCGCTCGAGCATTTCTGGGGCAACGAATCGCTTTCGGAAAATATGGATGACGATTCGTTGAACAACGCCGGCAGACTGGCCGAGCTGCGAAACCGGATCATCGGCACGCGCCTGAAAATGCTGCGCGAAGAACGCGGATTAACGCTGGAACAACTCTCTTCGTTATCCTCCATCCCGGTGGAACAGCTCAATCAGGATGAAAGCGGGCTGACGGACGTGGCGCTGCCTGAACTGGAAACCCTGGCTGCCGCCCTGGAAACGCGCATCGAATCCTTCTTCGATGACCACGGTGCCATTGGCGCCTGGCGCGCGCGGCAGACGGCAGTTCGAAAATTCCTGGATCTGCCAGAACAACAACAGCAATTCATACTTCAACCCGTCAACCGCCCCTACCTGGACCTGGCCATCCGGCTCAGCGAGCTTTCGGTGGATAAGTTGCGCGGCATCGCGGAAGGTTTGTTGGAGATCACATACTGATGACAGAAAACACCACTCAAATCACGCTACAGGAACTCGCTTCCCAGGCCCAATCGGCCTACGAGGCAGAAGAGTTCCAGCAGGCCGCCCGCCTGTTTGAGGAAGTCGCCGGCTTATACAAGCAGGCGGAAGAAGACGTCCTGGCTGCTGAAGCATTAAATAACCAATCGGTGGCTTTGTTGAAAGCCGGCGACGCCAAAGGCGCTTTCGCCGCGGCGGACGGCACCGACCAGGTGTTTGCCGCCGTGGGCGACCTGCGCCGGCAAGGCATGGCGCTGGGCAACATGGCAGCCGCCCTGGAAGACTTAAAAGAACGCGAACGCGCGATGGATCTCTACCGCCAATCCGCCGGTCTGTTCGAAAAAATCGGTGAAAGCGATTTGCGCGCGCTGGTGCTGCAACGCATCTCCGCAATCCAATTGCAGCAGGGCAAACGCATGGAAGCCATGGCCTCCATGCAAGACGGTCTTGCCCAGAAGAAAAGCCTTTCGCTCACCGACCGCATCCTGAAGGGCTTGCTGCGCCTGATCGGCAAAATGTCCAACCGATCCTGACGCCGCTGCTCAAGAGTAAAATTTGCCTGCCTTGACCGGCAGGCAGCTTTTAAATGTCAATGGCAGAACTCCTTTCCATCCGGCAGGCACAGACAAAAGACACGAGCGACCTGGCGTTCTTCCTGAACCAGGCGCGCTATGTCCACCGGCACCTCGACTGGCGTTCAACGCTGGAATGGCTGGGAGAGGCGGAGTTCTGGATGCTGGAACGCGACGGCATGACCCAGGCCGCGTTCGCCTGCCCGCCAGATCCGCTCGCAGTTGCCTGGGTGCGCCTCTTCGCCAGCGGTGCGCACATCAACCCCGACACCGCCTGGGAACATCTGCTGAACCATGCAGTCCAACAGCCCGGTCTCAAGCCGCCTGTCACCCTGGCGGCCATCTCGCTGCATGATTGGTTCGAACGCTTGCTGCTCCGGCACGGCTGGCAGGTCCACCAGCATATCGTCACACTCTCCTGGAACGGCGCACTCCCTCCCAACGTGAAGCTGCTTCCCGATGCTGTCATCCGGCCGATTCTCCCGGAGGATATCCCCTCAGTGACCCGCATCGATAACCTGGCCTTCGAGCCGTTATGGCAGCTTTCGGAACTTAGCCTCAAACAGGCTTTCGAACAGAGCGCCTTTGCCACCCTGATGGAAATTCGAGGCCAGATCGTCGCCTATCAAATCAGCACAGCCAGTTCCTTCAATGCTCACCTGGCGCGGCTGGCCGTCCAGCCTGAATTGCAGGGGAAAAGCATCGGATATGCACTGGTGCTTGATCTTCTAAAACACCTTGAACGGCTGAACATTTGGTCCGTGCCCGTGAACACGCAGCACGACAATGCCAGTTCCCAGGCATTGTACCGGCGGCTGGGTTTCAGCCTTACCGGTGATCAGTTCCCGGTGCTGGTTTATCCGCGTTAATATAACTCTTTCTTTACATTTTAGATAATTAATGGCAAAATATTTCTACACACCATTCTTCCTAGAGGTATATGCGCATGGCCCGAAAAAACGAAACTCGAGCAAATTTAAAAGAAAAACGCAAGCGAAATCAAACCCGCCAGCGGAACATCTGGCTGGGCGTCATTTCGCTGGTGGCTGTTGCGGTCGTGGCCGTATTGATCGCGCTCAACAGCGGTCCAGTGGGAGAAATACGCGACGGCAAAAATGTGCAGCGAAACCAGGTGGATCGCAATTCCATGGGCGATCCGAATGCGCCGATCAAGGTGGAAGAATTCAGCGATTTCCAATGCCCCTACTGCCGCCTTTTTGCGGATGAAGAAGAAACAGCCATTATTGATAACTATGTAAACACCGGCAAGGTCTATTTCACTTACACTCCATTCTCATTTCTGGATGGAAACGCTCAAGACGGCGAATCAAAATCCGCTGCGCAGGCTGCTTATTGCGCCGCCGACCAGGGTAAATTCTGGGAGTACCACGATATCCTATTTGCCAACCAGAACAGTGAAAATGCCGGCGATTTTGCCGACAAGCGCCTGATTGCCTTTGCCGAGAAATTGGGGCTGGATATGGGCAAATTCCGGGGCTGCTTCAACGGGAATACCTACCGCCAGCAAGTCTTGGATGAGCTGGCCCGCGGGCGCAGCCTGGGCGTTTCGGCCACACCGACCTTCTTTGTCAATGGCACCAAAGTTCAAGGCTATGTTGGCCTGGCGGAAGCCATCGAGGCTGAATTAGCCAGGTAATAACCAGAAGGTAATCAAAAAGCACCGCGATCGCATCAATCGCGGCGCTTTTATTTTGATGAAGGTTGCCATCAATATAAATGAAAGGCAGCCAACAATGCCACAAACAGCGGAGCGATGACCAGCGCCGGTAAGAAATTCGCCGATCGGATCGGGCGCAATTCCAGCAGGCTGCCGATGGTCAGCCCGACGAGAATCAACCCGCCGGCTGCCGACATCTCGGTAATCATGGCTTCTGTGACGAATGCCTGCATTTGTACGGCCAGCAGGGTGATCGCGCCCTGGTACACGAGTAACAGCGCGGCGGAAAAAATCACGCCGATCCCCAGGGCAGACGCGAACGCCAGCGCCGCAAAGCCATCCAGAATGGCTTTCACGACCAGGATGCTGCTGTCGCCGGTCAAGCCGTCCTGGATTGAGCCTAAAATCGCCATCGGTCCCACGCAAAAAACAAGCGAGGCGGTCAGGAAGCCCTTGATGAAGCGGCTGGACGATTGGTGGTCACCGCCGTTGTTGAACTTCGCCTCCAACCACACCCCCAACCCGGCCAGGCGCTGGTCAATTTGCCACCACTCGCCCAGCAGTGAACCAACCAGGATGGCGCCGACGACCACCAGCGCGTTTTGCGTTTTGATGAACATTTGCAGGCCGTAGCCCAGGGTGAACAATCCGAAACCGGTCACCACCGTAACACGCACGCGCTCGGGGATGCGCGCGCCCATCAGGGTGCCGAACAGGCTTCCAATAACAACCGCGCCAACGTTTACCAGGGTACCAATCATTTTTCTTTCGCCAAAGTGGGATGTTCGCGGCCTGAAGCCGCAGTTTCTGCAATTTCTAACAAAAATAGATAAGAAGACAACCGGTTGACAAATGGCAACAGGTCGCGGTTCGCCACGTCGCCGCGCGCAATCAATTCGGCAATCCGGCGTTCCGCCCGCCGCACGATGGTGCGCGCCAGGTCCAGCGCGGCGCTGCCCGGCGTATCTCCGGGAAGAATGAACTCGCGCGGAATCTCCACCTGCGCCTGGAGGCTATCGATCTCCATCTCAAGGCGCCGGACGGCGTCCGGGTCGATCGTGTGAAAGCGGGCAGCCGTTTCCGGCGTGGCGGCCAGTTCTGACATCAACTGGTACAACTGGCGTTGCACCGCCAAAAGACGTTCGCGGTTTCCAGGGTGTGTAACCAGGCTGCGCGCCACTCCCACCGCGGCCGAAGCCTCATCGACGGCGCCCACCGCCTCCATGCGTACATCAAATTTGTCCACCCGGCCTTCGCCCAGCAGCCCGGTCGTGCCATCGTCTCCCTGCCCGGTATAAAACTTAGCCATTCAGCGCTCCTTGGGGTGATTTCTCAGCTCGCGGTACAGGTACCAATAGGTTTCTTCAGGAAATCCGGCCTGCTGCGCCGGTTCCCAGATGAATCCGGCCTTCACGCTGGCGCCGCTCAAACGCGCGTCCAGGCCGGCGAGGTATTCCTGCTCCTGCAACGGGATTCCGGCCAACACATCTTCCGCCAACAGCGCAAGAATCACCCGCAGGCGCACCTCGTAGCGGTAATACACCGGAGATGGGTCCCTGAGCAATTCCTCCAGCCGGTCTTTCCACATGCGCAGCCGGCCTGAAAACTCCAGGGCAGCCTTTTTGACCAGTTCGACCGCCAGCGATCATTAATTTGATCGATCGCGGCGATCAGGTCGGCATTTGAAGCGGAAGCGCCGCTGGCCTTTAACCGCGCTTCTGCCAGGCGAATGTTGCCCAGCGACAACTGCGCAAATTGCGACCGGGACGGCCCCGTGATGCGCGGACCGGCCGGCCAGTAGATGTCTTTTGACAGGAGAAAATCAGGCAATTCCGGCAAGACCGCTTCCAGGTAGGCACGCTCCTCGTCAATTGTCTGCACGCTTTCCTCCCCTCCAATACAAACCGGAGCGTTATGGCGTCGGGCTGGTCTCTGGCAGGGGCGTCGAACGCCTTGCTTGCAGGAACCAATCCGTCACGCTCGAGAACCGGTCGGATGCGTCAAACAGCGGCCCCATGCGAATGCCCTGAACCTGGGTATCCACCGCGTAGTTATACACCGGATAGAAAAGCGGCAGTGCCGGCAATTCCTCCGCGAAAATGGCCTGGAAGTTGCGATAAAGCCGGGCGCGTTCGGTAATATCCAGCGTAATGCGGGCATTTTCCAGGTAATCGCTGGCCATCTTGTTATCCCACTGGGTATAGTTCTGTCCGCTGGTCGCTTGAACCTGATCCCAGAACGGGTAAGGATCTGGATCCGGAGAACGGGCCAGGTTGATATCCACCAGTGCGGCCTGAAAATCCCGGTTCGCCAGTCTTTCGTTCAGCAGAACGTCGTAGGGCACCGCTTCCAGTTCAACCCGGGCCTGCAGGGCTTCCCAGTCTCTTTGAATGGCCTGCGCAATTTGCTCGTGCTCGGGCGTATCCGGGTAGATCAAGGTGAACGCCAATTGGTTGCCATCCTTTGCCCGCACG
>CALMIB010000357.1 GCA_937863945.1 uncultured Longilinea sp. | reverse complement strand
ACGACAACCAGTTTGGAATATTCGACGGCATAAAGGGGATGGGGGGGAGGTATGGAAGTCGCATAAGTGCATCCTTATTGGTATCGTTCGGGTTAATGATGACATATTTTACCCCTCCATGCAAGGTTTTCGCCGCCCAATTCTGGCAGGCTGCTGGTTGATAATTTTCAACGCGCCATATCAGGATGCAATCCGTAATCACCACCTTACAGTTTGAATTAAGCGAAAAATTACCTCTTGTAATCTGAAAAAAACGGACTATACTACGAGGCTGTTGTCTAAAAATTGGACAACCTGACACCACTTAGAAGGTTTGGAAATGGATAATATCGAAATTATTGAAACAGAGCCTCCTGGAGAAGACCGCCCCCCCAGTATGCCGCCGCGCCCGGTGCGCGCCTGGCGGGTAGCTGTGATTGCCAACGTCAAGGGGGAAACCAAGCTACCCCAGGATGCCCCAGCCGATGCTGGCGCGGAATTTGACCGGAAAGAAACCATTGAGGCCATTCAGGCCGCCATCGAATCGGATGGCCATTTCACAAAATTCCTCTCAGCCGACGACAATTTGCCTTTCGCCCTGCGCGATTTTTGCCCCGATATCTGCTTCAACATAGCCGAAGGGATTTTTGGCGATGGTCGCGAAGCCCAGGTTCCTGCGCTGCTCGAAATGCTGCGCATCCCTTACACTGCCTCGCGCGTATTAGCCAATGCTGTCGGCCTGGATAAAACCATGACCAAACGCATCTGGCGCGAGCAGGGTCTGCCCACGGCTGCCTTCCAGGAATTTACTTCAGCCGACGAGCCCTTGAACCCCGCGCTGCGCTTCCCATTGTTCGTCAAGCCGGCCCGTGAAGGCACCGGCATGGGCATGGATTCCGGCGCGATCGTATCCGACGAAGAGGCTCTGCGCCGCCGGGTGGCCTGGGTGGTGGAAAGCTACCAGCAGCCCGCATTGGTGGAAGAGTTCCTCTCCGGCCGCGAGTTCACCGTGGCCGTGATGGGCCGCGCGGATGCCGCAAAATTCAGCCGCCGCCCCGAATGGTATGCCGCGGACGGCTTCCACCGTTTTCCGATCCTGGAAGTCGATAATGCCTCCTCGGTCACGCCCGGCATTTATGGGTACAAGGCCAAAACGCTGCACACCGGCGAAGAAGGCGTGCCAGGCTTCCTCTGCCCGGCCGACGTGGAACCCTTCCTGGCCGAGAAACTGCAATCGCTGGCTATCCGCGCGCACCTGGCGGTTGGCGCGGTGGACGTTTCGCGCGTCGATATCCGCCTGGACGCCGATGGCAATCCGCGCCTGCTGGAGATCAACACCCTGCCCGGTCTGACGCCCGGTTTCAGCGATCTGTGCGTGATTGCCAACGCCGAAGGTACCCGCTACCAGGATGTGATTCTTGAAATCCTCGATCTGGGCGCATCGCGCTTCGGGCTATTGCTTGAACACGGCCAGGAGGCTGTAAAACCGCTGCGCGTTCCCGCGCTGATGCACATGCTGCCGGCAATGGCAACCATGATGCTCAACTGATTTCTCTGAAAAGACGAAACGCCCCTGCCAAAAAGCAGGGGCGTTTTTATCTAGAAGAGAAATGGAAACCATCGCATCAGCAGCGGTGCCGCGGCCAGCATGCCTAAGCCTGCCACCACGCCCAACGCAAGGCCTGCCAGGATATCCGATAAATAATGCACGCCGGTGGCAACGCGCGCCAGGCTGACCAGCGGCACCCATAAAACCACCGTCCAGCCAAACCAGGCCGGTCCCAGTCCCCAGGCCATCACCGCCAGCATCGCTGCCCGGGCCGCATGCCCGGAAGGGAAGGAATGCGGATCGGTATTGCGGTAAATGGCGCCCCATTC
>CALMIB010000356.1 GCA_937863945.1 uncultured Longilinea sp. | reverse complement strand
CAAATTGGGCGGGCCGGCGTACACGCCCGCGGCGTGGCAGGTCTGGCATTGCAGCAGCGCGTGCGCGCCGGTGAGCGGGGAAAAGGCATGCACCGCGCCGGGGCGGCCGGGCGGGAAGAGCACCATGCGCGGGTCGATGGCGGTTTGCGGGGTGGGGGTGGGCTGGCCGGGCGCGGCGGTGGCCTGCCCGCCCGCGGCCGCGCCGGCCTTGCGCGCCAGGTCGTACAGGTTGGCCAGCGGGATGGAGGCATCCCGGGCCAGCAGGTTGAGCGCCAGGATGGCGTTGCGGAAGCCGATAAAGCCCTGCGGCGAGGCTGAGGGCGTGTAGGCCAGCCGGTCGAGCGCCGCCAGCAACCCCTCCAGGTCGCGCACCAGCCCCGCGCGCAGCGGGGCCTCGTCCGTGGCCGGCACGTTTTGCAGCAGCGCCAGTTCGTGTTCGATCTCCGTGTTCACCGCGGTCAGCACGTCGATCTCGGCGGCGGTGGCGTTGACCGTCTCCAGCGCGCCGATGCGCCGCTCGAGCAGCGTCAGCCCGAAGGTGGCGCGCCGCTGCGGGTCGGGTTGCAAGTCCAGGTAGGCATGCTCGGCGGTGTATTGCGCCGCGAACATGGCCTGACCGGGCCGGTAGGGTCCCAGCGTGGCCAGCGCCGCCCCGGCGGCGGTCAGCACAACTGCCAGAAAGAGAGTGAGCAGGAATACCCATAAAAGTTTGGATCTCATGTTGCCTGGTCCTTAATCGTCGTCGGGTTCGCGCCCATCCAGGTGGCAGGCGATGCAATCGGGGAAGCGGTCGGCGCCGATGCCCTCTTCGGCGTGCTCCTGGCGCAGGTCGGCTTCATTATTATGCTCATGGCAGCCGTAGCAGGTGTACTGCGTGTACGCGCCGGCGTGGCAGGTGACGCAGGCGCTCACCTGGCCGCCGTGGTTGAGCGGGAAGGCGTGCTCGAGCAGCCGGGCGGGGGTCCAGGCTGCGGAGGTGTGACATTCCTGGCAATCGGTGCCGAAAAAGCCGGCGTGAATGGCGGGCTCGGCGTGGCACGAAACGCAGGCCGCCTGCGCGGCGGTAAAGTTCTGCGCGGCGTGGCAGTCCAGGCATTGCAGGTCAGCGTGGCGGCCGTCCAGCGGGAAGACGGCGGCGTGGTCGAAGTTGGCCATGCGGTCGCTGCCGTCGTGGCAGGCGGCGCAGTCGCCGCCGAAGGTGAGCACGTGTTCGTCCATGAAGGCGGCGTCTTGGCGGGCGTGGCAATCGGCGCAGGTGACCTGCGCGGCCGAGACGATCAGCGCGGGGTGGCAGGCCTGGCAGGTGAGCGGCTGCCCGGCGAAATCGCTGGCGTGCAGCGCCAATGAAAAGCCCGTGGCGGCGTGATCGAAGGGTTGTCCCTGCCAGGTCGCCGGCTGCCAGCCCTGGTCGGTGTGGCAACTGGCGCAATCCGCGGGGAACAGTCCGACGTGCACGGCCGGCTCGGCATGGCAGGCGGCGCACTCGCCGGGGGTGTTTGCATAGCCGCTAGAATGGCAGTCGGCGCACTGCAGGGCGACGTGCCCGCCGTTCAACGCAAAGCGCGTGACGGAATGATCGAAGCGGGTCAGCGCAAATTCAAGCGGCGAAAAATCGCGCCCGCGGTGCTCGGGGTGGCAGGCGCGGCAGTCGCCGGGGTTCTCCAGGCGTCCGTGCAGCCCGTCTCCGGCCGCCACCTGTTGGGCCACATCCGGGTGGCACTGGCCGCATAGTTCAGCCTGGGTGGACTGGAAGGGGCGGTGGCACAGGCTGCACTCGCGCTCAAAGTCGGCGTGGGTGCTGAAATCCGAGACTGCGCGGGCGCTGCCGGGCACGGCGGAGAGCGGGCCGGGATTGAAGATCAACCCGCCCTGCCACAGGTAAATACCAACCAGCAGCGCGGCGGCCACCAGGGCGACCAGCAGGCTGATGGGGGAGAACAAAGGCAGCTCTTTTCCTTCGCCTGAATCCAAGTGCCGGCTCCTCGATATTAAAATATGGACTTAACATAGTCCTAAAAGTAAGTCGGAAAACAGCTCAAAAAGTTACGGGTAAGCGGCGTTGAAGATAGCTACAGGTTAGCTCAAATTGTAAAGCAAGTCAATCTGCAATTTACCCCCGAAAAACCTGCCCGAAAGGGTGAAACGGCTGAGCAATTGTCATCACCCTTGACAGGCGCGTGGGTTATGATATTATTGATAATGAAAATCATTATCAATACCAAGTTGGAGAAGTGCACATGGACCTGTTTGAGCAGGGACTGGAAAACGAATGGCTGCGCCAGCTCGGCGAGCGCGGCAGCCGGCTGACCGGGCCGCGCCGCGCCATCGTGCGCGTATTGGTGCGCTCGCGGCGCGCGCTCGAGCCGCTGGAGTTGTTCGACGCGGTGCGCGTCGAGGCGCCCGGCGTGGGGCTGGTGACGGTTTACCGCACGCTCGAGGCGCTCGAGGAACTGGGCCTGGTGCAGCGCATCCACGAATCGGGCGGCTGTCGGCGCTACCTGCGCGCGCCGCAGGGGCACCAGCACGTGCTGCTGTGCCTGCGCTGCGGCCAGGCCGAGCTGTTCGACGGCGATGACCTGCGCCCGCTGTTTGCCCGGGTGGCGGCGCGCTGGGGGTACCAGATCGAGGAACACTGGCTGCAATTGTTCGGTTTGTGCCCGGAATGCCAGAAAGCAAGTGCGTAAAATTCGCGTAGTCAATAAAAAGAAAGGAATTCCCCCCAACGGCACGCAAGAATCAAGGATAACAGAATAAACCAGGGACACGGCAGCAAAAAGAGGAGAAGAAGAACCTCGGTAAGTATTCCACCCGCCCGGACGCGGATGAAGTGTTGCCCAAGGACGCGGAATGGACGGGTTGATGATTGGTGTGATTTCGGATCGATTAATGGAGAGCAAATGAAACGCATGATTTTTAGCCTGGTAATCTTAATGTTTTTTCTCGCGGGGTGCGCGGGGCAACCGCAGGCTGCCAACGGCGGCAAGGTGCAGGTGCTGGCCAGCAATGAATTTCTCGCCGATCTGACGCGCCAGGTGGCCGGCGAGCGCGCCGCGGTGAGCAGCCTGATCCCGACCGGGGTAGATCCGCATGCCTTCGAACCCGCGCCGCAGGACGTGACCCGCGTGGCCGCTTCGCAGGTGCTGGTGATCAACGGCGGCGGGCTCGAAGCCTGGCTGGAGGGCGTGCTGGCCAACGCCGGCGGGCAGCGGCTGGTGATCACCGCCTCGCAGGGGCTGGTTGCGCGCCCCGCCGACGACGCCGAAGAGCATCCCGAGGGCGATCCGCACTTCTGGCTCGACCCGCTGCTGGTCAAAACCTACATCGCCAACATCCGCGATGGGCTGTCGCAGGCCGACCCGGCCGGCGCACAGACGTACGCCGCCAACGCCGAGGCCTACCTGCGGCAACTGGACGACCTGGACGCCTGGATCCGCGCGCGCGTGGAAAGCATCCCGCCCGAAAAGCGCCTGCTGGTGACCAACCACGAGAGCTTCGGCTACTTCGCCGAGCGCTACGGCTTTACGCTGGTGGGGGCGGTGGTGCCCAGTGTGAGCAGCAGCGCCTCGCCCACCGCGCAGGACCTGGCGCAGCTGATCGACCAGATCCGCCAGAGCGGCGCGCCGGCCGTATTTTTGGAGAGCGGCTCGAACCCCGAGCTGGCCGAACAGGTGGCGGCCGATACCGGCGCGCAGGTGGTGGAGGGGCTGCTGACGCATTCCTTCGGCCCCGGCGTGCAGGATTACATCGCGATGATGAAGTGGAACGTGGATTTGATCGTGGGGGCGTTGGGGAGAGAATAGCAATTAGCGGTTAGCGGTTAGCGGTAGCCCAAAGGTAACCCTCTGCCCTTGCCGCATTTGCAAGGGCAGGCATAGACAGCTAAAAGCTATT
>CALMIB010000355.1 GCA_937863945.1 uncultured Longilinea sp. | reverse complement strand
CTCCCACCAGGCCTCCAGCAAAGTGCGGCAAGCATCCAGCTCGCGCTGCCATGTTTCCGCCTCCAAGGTCACGCCGTAAGTCGCCAGCGTATCCGCCAGGCTGAGCAGGCAAACGTCCACGCCGGCCGCATCCAGGCTGTGAAAATACCGGTAGATGGCTTTTCGAGAGATCGACTGGCGGCCGTCTGCGAGTTGATGCACGCGCATGTGGCCTGTAATGATCGCAGAGAGCCGGTCGATCTCCGCGCTGCTCAAGGCCAGCCGTGAGCCGCAGGTTTCAACCAGCCGCCTGCTCTCCTGCTCGTGGCCCAGGAACCGGATGCGGCCGTTCGCTTCGACCGACCGGGTGGCCGGCTTGCCGGCATCGTGATAGAGCGCTGCCAGCATCAGCAAACCGCGCAGCCTGCGGCCTGGAACCAGGGCTTGGTTCAGGTGAGCCGCAAGTTGCTGGCGGTACCGCCCCAGGCGCAGAACGGCCATGCCCAAAATCAAGTCCGACGCCGAGTCTTCTTCGTAATCACCGGACAGGACGGCCAATAACCGGCCGAGCCAGTCCAGCACCTTTAGCGTGTGTTCCCAAACATCCAGCGTGTGCGGTTGACTCTGGGTTACGCCTTGCATGGCCCTGATCTCGGGCAACAACTGAGCCAGCACACCCAAAGCATCCATCAGGCGCAGCGCGCTGCCGGGGCTGCGGCCTTCCAACATGCGGAATAATTCGTCGCGCTGGCGTTCCGCCGAAGTACCTGCCAACAGAGGCGCCGCGTTGCGCGCCTGCCGCAGGGTTTCAGGAGTCATGCGCAGCTCCATCTCCAGCGATTGCCGGATGGCCCGCAAAACCCGCACCGGATCGCGCTCCAAGCTATCGGGGGCGCAGGCGCGCAGTTGCCGCCGGCGCAAATCTTCGGCGCCGCCCATTGGGTCAACGATCCGGTTATCCGCGCGCAGGTCCATCGCAATGGCGTTGATGGTAAAATCCCGCGCGCGCAGGTCCGCCAGCAAATCTTCACCGCGCAGCGCGGCGAAATCCAGGAAGATGCGCTCGCCCTGTGGCGAAGTTAATATGACTCGCACGGTCTCGCGCGCCGCGTCCATCACATAGAAATCTCCGCCCAGGGCATTGGCCACCTGCCGCCCCAGCCGGCGCACGTCTCCGCTGGCCGTAAAATCCAGGTCATGAACGGGTTTCTGCCGCAGCAGATCGCGCACCGCGCCGCCCACCAGGTAGGCTTGCTGCCCCGCCTGCAAATGCGGCCGGATTTTCTCCAGCAGATCCAGCGGCTCAAACAAAGCGGGAAGCGTCATGGTAAATTCGTTATCTCAGCCGGGTTTATACCGGTTGAGATCGACCACCCCGACAAATGGCAGATTGCGGTAATAATCATCGATATCGAGCCCGTAACCGAAGACGAACTTGTTTGGAATGACAAACCCGGTGTACTTGACCGGCACGTACACTTCGCGCCTTTCCGCCTTATCCAGCAGCGTGCAAACGCTCAAGCTCTTGGGTTTGCGCAGTGAGAGCATTTCAAGCACCGAAGCCAGCGTATGCCCGCTGTCAATGATATCTTCAACCAGGATCACATTCTTATCCCGGATATCCGTATTCAAGTCAAGGTTGATGCGCGTCTGTCCGCTGGTTTCGCGCTTTCCCACGCCGTAGGAGGAGACCGCCATGAATTCAATGGCATGCGGATGGCGAATTTCGCGCATCAGATCGGTCAGAAACATCACCCCGCCGCGCAGGATGCACACCAGCAAAAGCTGATCTTCGCCAAGATAATCTTTGCTGATTTCTTCACCCATCTCTTTGATGCGGCGGTGCAAATCCTCTTCTGAGATCAGAACTTCCGCCAAAAAATCACGATAATCTTGAACCATTGCGTTTTGTCCTTCAGTCGCGAGGAACTTCATGGTGTTTGCGGCAGCGCGCTTCGTACATCTCTGACGCACCCACGATGATGATGGGGTCGTTATAGCGCGCCGGTTTTCCATTGACCAAACGCTGCGTGCGGCATGCGGGTTCGCCGCACACCATGCAGATTGCCTGAAGCTTATCGACCCGCTCAGCCTGTGCCATCAGTGCGGGCATGCTGCCGAACGGTTCTCCGCGAAAATCGGTATCCAAACCCGCCACGATGACCCTCAAACCGCGGTGGGCCAACATCGCCACAAGTTCTACAATCTCATGATCGAAGAATTGCGCTTCATCAATGCCAACGACGGTCGTGTCGCTCTCCAGCAGGCCCAACAAATCATGGATTTTTTCGATCGGTACAGCCGCAAAATCAAAGCCGGAATGAGAAGTGACCTTCTCAACCTGGTAACGATTATCGATGATCGGTTTAAAAACCTGAACTTTCTGGCGCGCAATCGTTGCCCGACGAAGCCGCCGGATGAGCTCTTCGGTTTTCCCGCTGAACATTGAACCTGCCACCACTTCAACCGATCCGGTGTGATGCTTCATAAATTCGCCTCGTCGTGCAGAGATGCTCAGATTTTACCCCAACTTGAACAAAACATGGGGGTCGCCAACGCGTTAAAAACAACAGGCAGAAGCTCATCACTTCTGCCTGATTTGTTTGAACGATCAATGACCGGTCAGGCGGTCGCTTCTTCGGCGGCGGGCAGGTCGTAACCAAGCTGGCGCATGCGCTTCTTGGCATCGATCAACGACTTGCGGCCAAAGCCTTCAACTTCCAGCAACTTCTCGTCGCCGCCGGATAACCGGTCCAGGACCTGACCAATGGTGGTCAGACCGGCTTTTACCAAAGCATCGGTCGGGCGGGCGCCCAGGCCAAGATCGGCCACCGGGCGCTGCGGAGAAACGCGTTCGGTTTGGCGCACTTTTTTCTGATCCAGGAAATCCTGGCGGGCCTGCAGCTTCTTGTAGAAGCGGTCAACCTGGCCTTCGATGTCGATAATGCGCGCCTGCTGACCCGTGAAGAACGGGTGGCATTTCGAGCAAACTTCAGTCCGGATGACTTTCTTCGTTGAACCGGTCGTCCAGGTATTGCCGCAGGCGCAAATCACCTGCGCATCTGCATAATAAGTCGGGTGAATACCCTTCTTCATCGAGAAAATCCTTCCTTCCACTCAGGGACGCTCTGACCTCCGTCAACGGCAACCGGAGACGGTGTAGAGCCAATGGCCCTAAGCCGCTTGCGCGGTTTCGGTCACATCGGCCGGCTGAACGCTGACGCGCTTCTGACCGGTCGGTAAAGTCTCGAAGACCACAATGCCATTGATGGTCGCGAACAGGGTGTCATCGCTGCCGCGTCCAACATTCAAACCGGGCTTGATGCGAGTGCCGCGCTGGCGAACCAGGATGTTGCCCGAAAGCACAGCTTCGCCGGCATAACGCTTCACACCCAGGCGCTGAGCGTTGCTGTCGCGGCCATTCCGTACGGAACCACCACCTTTTTTATGCGCCATGATACCTACTCCACTTCAATCTTATTAATCATCAGCCGGGTGTACGGCTGGCGATGCCCGGTCTTGACCCGGATGCGCTTCTTGGCCTGGTACTTGAAAACAACCAGCTTGGGACCCTTGAAGTGATCCGCGACGGTCGCCTTCACCAGCGCGCCCTTGACGACGGGCGTTCCAACAGCTACTTTCTCACCGTCCACCAGCAGCAGAACCTGATCGAGCGTAAATTCTTTGCCGGTTTCGACCGGGAGAAGATCCACCTCGATGGTGGACCCTTCGACGGCGCGATATTGCTTGCCGCCGCTCTCAACGATGGCGTACTTCATTTCTTTTCTCCAATCTTCACTTCGCCGTTCAACCCGCGTCCATCAACACGCCGATCAACGGGGAAGTTGGGGATGCAATTTTTCACTCCAGGAAGAATGCCCGGAGCAAAGCGAAGGCAATTATAGCCACTTCATCCTTCATTGTCAACGGTTTTTGACACGTTTTTGCCGCGGTTTTGGAATCCGCGATCCCAGGCGCTATTTGAGCAACTTGCGATAATCGCCATCCCGAACAGTGATTCTCTTCGTATCGAGGTGTTCCAGCAGCGCTAACGCATATTTGCGTGAAGTCTGGAACAAGTCACGGAACTCCGCCACGGTCAACGTGCCGTGCGCCTTCAGGTGGTCAAGCACGGCCTGAACCATGCGGTCATAATCGCTTTTCCGAAAGAGAACGTCCTCGCCCACCTGCACCAGATCGCCGCGTTCCATCAACACGTTCAACACCTCCTCGCCCACCTCAAGCTGGCAATCCTTCAACGCCGGCGGTGCGGCCGGAGACGATTCAAACCGTTGCATCAAAGCGGCGACCTTTTCTTTTTGCTGCTGTGTGAACTGGACCGCAAATCCGGTTCGAGCCAGGACCGGCCCCTGCTCCACCAGCAGATTCTGATCCACCCACTGGCGCACCGCCGCGGAAAATATGCGCGGCACGAGTTTCAAACGGCTTTTGAGCGCTTCACGCGGCATCCCGGAGCGCAGCGGATAGACTTTGTGGAACGCTTCCAGTTCTTGCAGCGCCTTCGCCGTCAGCGCATCCCACGGCCCGGCAGGAGCCACCAGCAAATCGCTGCCCGCTTTGACCGCGCCGCTTTCCAACTGCACCCATTGCCGGCTTTCCAGCAATTCAACAATCGCCGGCTCGGCTTGCTCTTTTTCCAGGCGCGACCGCACGACCACCTGGGAAATGGGTGCAATCCCCAGCGCCAGGCTAGCCTGCAAGAGCACGTCCGCGGGCGATCCCTGCCGTAAGGATTCCAACTGTCGCAGGATTTCAGGGTCAAAACGCTTGTGGCGGCTTTTCGGGCTTGGATCGATCACCATTCCGCCGCCCAGGGTTTCGCCCGGCGACGGCCGCCGCAAAATGTAATGGTCTCCGCGCACGGCTACCACCGGATCGCGCAGCTCCAACTGCAACCAGCCCTGTTCGCCCGGTTGCAACTGCTCCACGCCCAGCAGGCGAACGCGCCCAACCGTTTCGGAAGCACCCAGGAACAATTTCACTTCGCTGTTATGCGACAAAGGCGCGGCGACATCCTTGAGGAGTCTGAAGTGCAGGTCAATGCGCTGGGTGGGATGGTATTTGCCCGGATGCGCCAAAACGTTGCCGCGCATCACTTCAGTGAGGTCAATGCCCGAAACGTTGACGGCCGTCCGGCTTCCCGGTGCAGCCGCTTCCTCCTTCTGCTTGTGCGTTTGCAGTCCGCGGATGCGGCCCCGTTTCCGCAAGGGCAGCACTTCCACCTCATCGCCAACTTTGAAGGTCCCATCCATCAGCGTGCCGGTGACCACGGTTCCAAATCCGGCGATGGAAAATACCCGGTCGATTGGCAGCCGCGGCCGGCCGTAATCGGGCCGCGGCTGGGTCCGTTCCAGGCACTCGGCCAGCGCCTGGCGCAGCTCATCCAACCCGGTGCGTTGGCGCGCCGAAACGCGCACCACGCGCGCGTTTTCCAGCACCGAACCCTGCAACGCGCCGCGCACTTCCTCCTCCATCAGGTCCACCCAATCGGCGTCCGGTGTCAAATCGGTTTTTGTCAGTGCCACCACGCCACTCTGCACCTGCAACAGATCCAGGA
>CALMIB010000354.1 GCA_937863945.1 uncultured Longilinea sp. | reverse complement strand
CGAATGTGTCCGCGGAAGACATCCTGCTGGAGGACAAGCGGGCAATTGCACCAGATGGCCGCTTCGTGACGCTGTATGACCTGGCGCATGACGCGCTCCATAAAGTTGACCAGGAACAAATCATGGGCGTGGGATCGTATGTCTCGCCTTCGTCGCCGCCGCCGTTCGCGGCCCAGTTTGCGGAAGTGACCGTGGATGTTCAGACCGGCGCCGTGAAGGTGGATAACCTGGTAATGGCTGTTGATTCGGGAATTATTGTTAATCCGATCACCGCCTCCGGGCAGATTGAGGGCGGCATGACCCAGGCGCTAGGGTATGCGGTATGCGAAGAAATGTTGTACGATGATGAAGGCCGGCCGAGGGAACGCGATTTGGTCGATTACCACATTTTCCGCGCGGACGAGATGCCCGCGCTCGAGACGATCTTCATCCAGACTTATGAACCATCGCATCCGTTTGGGGTGAAGGCTGTGGCTGAGATACCCTTGGACGGCGTTGCGCCGGCGGTTGGAAATGCAATTCTGGATGCCTGCGGCGCCAACCTCACGGTCAATCCGGCAACGCCGGAACGTGTCTGGCGGGCAATCAACCACCAATAGAATCATTTATGCGCTATGAGGATAGAAACCACTGATGCAAGCACCTGTCTATGTGATCGGCCATGTGAACCCGGATACGGACTCAATTGCATCCGCGATGGGATACGCCTGGGTTTTGCGCGAGCGCGATGGGATGGATACCATCGCTGCCCGTGCCGGGGCGATCAACGCGCAAACCTCCTGGGTGCTTAAACACCTGGGACTCGAAGCCCCGTTGCTGTTGAACGATGCGTCTCCGCGCTTCGAGTCGGTCATGCGCAGGTACGATACACCCCTGCCGGACAAGCCGCTCCGGGATGCCTGGTCGGTGGCCTCGCGCACCGGTGGAATTGCCCCATTGGTGAATGCGGACGGCACGCCATTTGGCCTGGTCAACGGGCGCAGTCTGTTCGACTTCCTCTTTCACCTGGTCGGTCCGCATCTCAAACAGCAGGATGCCCGCATCAGCGATATCTTGGATTTCCCCAGTCACCGTGCAGCCGACACGAAAGTTGCCCGGTTTCAATCGTCCACGCGCATCCGCGATGTGCTTAACCGGATTTTGCGCGAGGAAGGCGACGAATTCATTGTGACAGACGATGCCGGCCGTTATGTTGGCGTCTGCCGGCAGCGCGATCTTCTCAATCCGCCTCGAATCAAGATCGTCCTGGTGGATCACAATGAAACCTCCCAGGCAGTCGGGTCGTTGGATGAAGCCGATCTGTTGGAAATCCTGGATCACCATCGTCTGGGAAACCCATCCACCCGCACGCCCATTCGTTTTACGGTTGATATTGTCGGCAGCACCAGTACGCTGGTGTCTGAGCGCATCGAAGAGGCCGGGTTATCCGCTCCGCCGAATCTCGCCGGCCTGATGCTGGCAGGATTGCTCTCGGATACCCTGGTCTTAACCTCGCCAACAGCCACCGATCGGGATCATGCCGCGGCGGAACGGCTGTCAAGGTGGGCATTTGTGGGCGGAAGCGCGCTGGCCGGTGAAACAATCCAGTCGTACGGTGAAAAAGTCCAGGCAGCAGGCGCCGGGCTGGGAACGCGCGAACCCAGCGATGTGGTCTCCAGCGATATGAAGATTTACCGGAGCGGTGATTTCCAGTTTGCGGTTGCCCAGGCGGAAGTCAGCGACCTGTATGAAGTCAGCGAGCGATTGGTTCCGCTGACCCGAGCACTCGAAGATCTGCGGGAACAAAAAGGATTGGATTTTGCCATGCTGATGGTGACGGATGTGGTTCGTGGTTCCAGCCGATTGCTGGTTGCCAACCCGCCGCCCGTGCTTGAAGACCTGCCATATCCCCCACAAACCGATGGTACGCGGCTGGCGGAAGGGGTGGTTTCACGCAAGAAGCAATTATTGCCGGTCGTTTTAGGACTGTTGGAGCGATGAGCGAGTCCATCTGGCAAATCCTGGCTGACATAAAAGCGCATTATCGCGCCGCTGCGCTTTGTACGATCATTGAAAGCCACGGTTCGACGCCGCGCCATGTTGGCAGTAAAATGATTGTGACTCCAGACGGCAAGTTCACCGGAAGTGTGGGCGGCGGTGAAATTGAAAACCGCGTCCTGCAGGAGGCATTAGCCTCGTTGACAGACGGAAAAACGCGCCGGCTGACGTATTCGATGGTGGACCCGCAGCGCGGTGATCCCGGTATTTGCGGTGGTACGGTGGAAATCTATATCGAGCCAATTCTTCCAGATCCAACCTTGATGGTCATCGGCGGCGGGCATGTCGGCAAAGCGGTTGCGCACCTGGCAAAATGGCTGGAATTCCGGGTGGTGGTATGTGACGACCGCCCAGAGTTTACAACTGCGGAAATGAATCCGGACGCGGATTTGCTGCTCAACGTCCCGATGGGTGAATTGCCGGATCACATCGAGATCAATGCTTTTACCTCCATCGTCCTGACGACCCGCGGAGCCAATGTGGACATCGCCGGCCTGCCGGATTTGTTGCGCCAATGCGAACCTGGTTATATCGGCATCATCGGATCGCGTAAGCGCTGGTTGACAACAAGGCAAGGCTTATTGGATGCCGGAGTTCCTGAAGCCGTTATTAATAGAATCCATTCCCCTATTGGGTTGGAACTGCAGGCGGAAACCCCTGAAGAAATCGCGGTTAGCATACTGGCTGAAATTCTCATGCTGCGGCGCGGCGCCAGCGGCAAGAGTATGAAGGATTAGGATTTACTTATGTGGAAACAATATATCAATGCCTCATCGATTGAAGAAGTGCTTGGCGTGTTGGGAGAGAAGAAAGCTTCCGCCAGGGTGGTAGCCGGCGCTACTGATTTAATCCTGGAAATGGAACGCGGCGTTCGCAAGGGCATCGAAACGCTGGTGGATATCAGCCGGATTCCTGGACTGGATACCATCGCGTTGGATGAGGAGGGTTGGATCCACATTGGTCCCAATGTTACCCACAATCATTGCGTTGCATCGGCACTGCTCAGAGAATATGCGTACCCGTTGGTACGGGCAGCCTGGGAAGTGGGCTCACCGCAAATCCGTAATCGCGGCACTGTGGCTGGAAATTTAATAACAGCCTCGCCCGCCAACGATACGATTTCTCCGCTGATGGCGCTGGGCGCTCACGTCACGCTTGCATCCACGCGGGGCAGCCGGGAAGTGGCCTTGCAGGATTTTTACACCGGTGTTCGCAAAACAGTGATGGCAGAAGATGAAATGTTGACGGATATTTCGTTCCCGGCGATGAAAACTAGCCAACGGGGTACATTTATCAAATACGCGCTTCGCCGGGCACAAGCCATCTCTCTATTAAACATCACCCTGATCTTATCTTTTGACGCGGACCGGATTAACGCGGCCAGCATTACCCTGGGCGCCGTGGCCCCGACGATCATTCACGCCGACGCTGCTGAGAGCTTTCTCGTTGGCCAGGTACTGACGCTGGGTGTGATCGAACAGGCCGCTGAGCTGACGCAGCAGGCGGCCAGACCCATTTCCGATGTGCGCAGTTCTAAAAGCTACCGGGAAAACATGGTGCGCGTGATGGCACGGCGGGGGCTTCAATCACTGTCTGCTCGTTCTGAAAAAGACGATCTCCCGGCAGCCCCCATTCTCCTTTGGGGAAAGTCCAATCACATCGTTGAAAACCCTACACCTTCGAGCACGATCAACGGCGACGCGCGTATTTCCACTCGTATCAACGGTGTTGGGTATGAGTTTACTACCGGACAGGAAAAAACGCTTCTGCGTCTGTTGAGAGAGGATGCCCACCTGGTGGGGACAAAAGAAGGGTGCGCCGAGGGCGAATGCGGCGCCTGCACGGTATACCTGGATGGGGTGGCTGTTATGGCATGCATGGTACCCGCGCCGCGCGCGAACAATGCCGAAATTGTCACCATCGAGGGAATCTCTGGAGAGGATGATTTGCACCCTGTTCAACAGGCCTTCATCGACGCGGGCGCGGTGCAATGCGGTTATTGTACCCCCGGCTTTGTGATGTCGGCGGTGAAATTGCTTGAGGAGCGCGAAAACCCGACGAAAAACGAAATTCAACAGGCAATTACCGGCAATCTTTGCCGGTGCACGGGGTATTATAAGATTGTCGAAGCTATTGACAGGGCGGCTCATCATCAAGAAGGAGGATGAAAGATGGGTAAATATTCTGGCCGCATAGTTCAGGAGCCTTTGCGGGATCGCAACCGGCAAGCTCATCCCATTTGGCGTGGCGTTGGCTTTGCCTTGCTGATCTTGACGCCAATCATCGCGATCTTTGGCTCGATCGCGCTCGTCGAAGCGAACGCCACGCAGGGCTGGGTCGAAATTCCAAGGGATCTCATCGCGAAGGGTGTCGGCGACCCCTTGCTTTATGTAAAAATCATTGTCGGGCTGGTGATATTTGTTGTCGTCACCGTGTTTTTCCGGTTAATCACATTTATTCTTTATGGCGCTTTCGGGCCATCACGCTACGGTCCCCTGGATGTTCCGCCCGTGGCTTATAAAGGGCCTAAAAAGAGCCGGTAATTATTATTTTTAAGGAGAGGCGGCGGTATGACCTTTACTGTTTGACGATCATTCATCCGCGTTGATGCTGAAGCAAAGGTGAAGGGGGAGGCGGTTTAC
>CALMIB010000353.1 GCA_937863945.1 uncultured Longilinea sp. | reverse complement strand
TTGCTGCGGGATGTCCAATCCGGCGCGATTGAAAAGCCATTCATGCCCACCGCCACGCCCACGCGCACGGTGAATTCCTATCAGTTGGAAGCCGAAACTTATTTTGAGATCGGCGACCTGAACAAGGCCATCGAATCCTACCAGCGGACGATTGCCGTGCAGCCGGATAATGCGCAGCTTTACGCGGAACTGGCGCGCATCCAGACCTATTCCTCCAGCCTGTTGACCACCACTGATACCCGCCGTCAGCGATTGCAGGAAGCGCTCGATTCGGCCAACAAGGCGGTGGAATTGGCCCCGGACGATAGCACGGCGCACGCCGTGCGGGCTTTCGTGCTGGACTGGAACGCGCTGCCGCAACTGGCCGGTGATCAGGCGCCGTCGCTCCTGGTGCAGGCCGAGCAGGAGGCTGTGACCGCCATCAACCTGGATCCGCGCAATACGCTCGCGCTGGCATTCTACGCTGAAATCCTGGTCGACCAGCAAAAGTGGAATCAGGCGGAGCAATACATCCTGCAGGCGTTGGAGCGCAATCCTAATTTAATGGATGTTCACCGGGTGCACGGCTATGTGCTGGAATCCACCCAGCAGTACCGCGCGGCCATCGAAGCCTATCAGAAGGCGCTGGAAATTACGCCCAACATGCCGCTGCTCTGGTTGCAGATTGGCTACAACTATCGCGCGCTGGCCAACCCGAGCGTGCCGGCGCAATTCGACCCCGCGCTGGAAGCCTTTTCGAAGGTGGTTGAAATCAACGAGCGCCTGGGCATCGAGGATCCGGTTCCATACACCCAGATTGCCAAAACCTATGCACAAATGGGCGAGGGCCTGGTCTCTTCACGGAACGCGCGCAAGGCGCTTCAGCTTGGCCCGACCAACCCGGATATGTACGGGCAGCTCGGCGTGATCTACTTCCAGGCGCGCAATTATGAAGGTGCCATTCCGGCGTTTCAATGCGCCCTGGAGGGTTGCGATGCGGAAGTCAGTTGTGAAGTGCGCCAGTGCGACTTTGAAACTGACCCCAAAGTGACCATCACCGGCCTGCCGTTGGACGACAACACGGTGGTGTATTACTACACCTACGGCTCCGTGCTGGCGGGCATGCACCGGCCAAGCAACGGTTATTGCGCCAAAGCGATGGAAATCCTGGGGAAGGTTCGCGCGGCTTACAGCGAAGATGCTTTGATCCTTTCCATTATTCAGCCCAGCGAAGAAATTTGCCGCAGCTACGGATATTAATCACGCCGGTTCGTGAAATTATCAGAGTTTTATAAGAGTAAAAATAATCCTCTTGACTTTTAATTTGAAGGCAAGTAAACTACTATCGATTTAGCACTCTGATCATGAGAGTGCTAATTTCAACCAGCCAATTAAATCCTCAAATTTCACTGGAGGGAAAGAATGACTATCTCGTTGAAACCGTTAGGTGCTCGTGTCGTTGTTGAACCGCTTGAGCAGGAAGAAGTGACTGCCGGCGGTATCGTTTTGCCTGAAACCGCCAAGGAAAAGCCCCAGAAGGGCAAGGTCCTTTCGGTGGGCGCCGGCGACCGCGATGAGAAGGGCAACCGCATCGCGATGGACGTCAAGGTGGGCGATACCGTGCTGTTCGCCAAGTACGGCGGCACCGAAATCAAAATCGATGGCAAGAAGCTGCTGATCCTGCGCGAAAGCGATCTGCTGGCGATCATCGAGTAATTCGTCGAAAAAGAAATTTGTCTGATTTTTTAAGGAGAGATATTGTATGGCTGCTAAACAACTTGTTTTCGGTGAAGATGCTCGTCGCAAACTGAAAAGCGGTATTGATGTGGTTGCCAACGCGGTTGCCACCACGCTGGGCCCCAAGGGCCGCAACGTTGCGCTCGACCGCAAGTTTGGTTCCCCCACCATTACCCACGATGGCGTCACGGTTGCCAAGGAAATCGAACTGGAAGACCCGTATGAGAACATGGGCGCGCAGCTTTTGAAGGAAGCCGCCACCAAGACCAATGACATCGCCGGTGACGGCACCACCACCTCGACCGTGCTGGCGCACGCCATTGTTAACGAAGGTCTGAAGACCCTCTCCGCCGGCGCCAACCCGATGCTGCTGAAGCGCGGCATTGAAGCGGCTGCCAAGGCGGTTGCCGAGAACATCAAAGGCCAGGCCATCAAGGTCGAAACCAAGGAAAACATCGCTGCGGTTGCCACCATCTCCGCTCAGGACGCCACCATCGGCAACCTGATCGCCGAAGTGATGGAAAAAGTCGGCAAAGACGGCGTGATCACCGTTGAAGAATCCAAGGGCCTGGAATTTGAAACCGAATACGTCGAAGGTATGCAGTTCGACCGCGGTTACATCTCGCCCTACTTCATCACCGACAACGAACACATGGAATCCTCCATCGCGGATCCGTACATCCTGATCTACGATAAGAAGATCTCCGCTGCCGCCGACATCGTCCCGATCCTTGAGAAGCTGGTGCAGATCGGCAAGCGCGATCTGGTCATCATTGCCGAAGACGTGGATGGCGAAGCCCTGGCGACCCTGGTGCTGAACAAACTGCGCGGCATGCTGAACGTGCTGGCCATCAAGGCCCCCGGCTTCGGCGACCGCCGCAAGGCCATGCTGCAGGATATCGCCACCCTGACCGGCGCTTCGGTCATCTCCGAGGAAACCGGCCGCAAGCTGGAAACCGCCACCATCGCCGACCTGGGCCGCGCCGAGAAGGTTGTGTCGGACAAGGACAACACCACCATCGTTGGCGGCAAGGGCGCTGAAGGTGAAATCCGCGGGCGCATCGAGCAGATCCGCATTGAGATTGACAAGACCACCAGCGATTACGACCGCGAAAAGCTCCAGGAACGCCTGGCCAAGCTCTCCGGCGGCGTTGCCATCATCCGTGTTGGCGCGGCCACCGAGACCGAGCTGAAGGAAAAGAAGCACCGCGTTGAAGATGCGCTTTCCGCGACCCGCGCGGCCGTGGAAGAGGGCATTGTGCCGGGCGGCGGCGTTGCGCTGATCAATGCCGTGGCTGCGCTCGACAAGGTCAAGATGGAGAATGAAGACGAACAGATCGGCGTCAACATGGTGCGCCGCGCGTTGGAAGTTCCCATGCGCAAGATCACCGAGAATGCCGGCAAGGAAGGTTCGGTCATCATTGCCAACGTGCGCGCCGAACAGAAGAAGACCAAGAACGTCAAGATTGGTTACGACGTCATCCGCGACGAGTATATCGACATGGTCGCGGGCGGCGTGATCGATCCCGCCAAGGTGACCCGCGGCGCTCTGGAAAATGCCGCCTCCATCGCGGCGATGATCCTGACCACCGAAGCCTTGATCACGGACGTCCCGGTCAAGGAATCGGCTCCGGCTCAGCCCCCGATGCCCGAATACTAAACCATTGAGATGAACATCCGAACCGGCCGTGCAAACGCACGGCCGGTTTGCTTTCAAAGCTGTGAAGTCGCGCGGACGGCGGCGCAGGGTTGGAATGGGTTATAATTTTTAGCAATGTTCACTCGAAAACTTTTCCTATCCATTCTTATAGTTGTATTCTTATCAGCCTGCAACGGACAGGCTTCGCCGGCGCCGACGCTCACGCCGGCCCTGGCCGCCACCGAAACCCTGCCGCCGCCCACGCCCAGCCCCACCCCCAAACCCCTGGCGGCACGCGTGAACGGCGAAGGGATATTACTGGCGGATTATCAGGCAGAATTGGGCCGCTTTCAGGCTGCCCTGACTGAAACCGGCAAGACCGCCAGCGAT
>CALMIB010000352.1 GCA_937863945.1 uncultured Longilinea sp. | reverse complement strand
GCCAGTTTCTCGGAATCGACAGCCCAACGGATGTCCTTTCCTTTCCATCCGGCGAAATCGACCCTGAATCAGGCGAACCTTATCTTGGCGACATCATCATTTCGTTTCCAAGAGCAATGGCGCAGGCAACTGAAGCCGGCCATTCTCCATTGGCGGAGGCGCAACTTTTGCTCGTTCACGGCGTGCTTCACTTACTGGGTTACGACCATGCCGAAAACGAGGAAAAAGAGGCCATGTGGGAGGCTCAAAATACAATCCTGGAGCAGCTCGGCGTGCCGCTCAATCGTTTCCCCCAATAATATGGCAAAAGCATTTTTACATACCCGCCGGCGCTCATTTGCCCACGCATTTTCGGGATTGGGCTACGTGTTTCGAACCCAAAAAAACGCGTGGATTCATGCTCTTGCGACGGTTCTGGCAACCGCGGCCGGCTTTTGGTTGCAAATTTCAGAAACCGGATGGGCGGTACTGGCCCTGATCATCACGGCCGTCTGGGCGGCGGAATGTTTCAACACTGCCGTCGAAGCCACGGTTGACCTGGTCAGTCCGCAGCTTCAGCCGCTCGCAAAAATAGCCAAAGATTGCGCTGCGGCTGCCGTGCTGATAACCGCAATTGGGGCGGTGGCTGTGGGCATTCTCTTGTTCGGACCGCCGCTATTCGGAATGCTGGCCAGCCTGCATTAGGAGGGATCGATGCCTGATTTTCGTTTTGGGACGGTTGGAGCACCTATTTCTACGCCGGCAAAACCGGGCGGAAGTGTGGGAGCCATCATCCGGCTGGCAGAGCTTGGCCTCTCAGCGCTTGAATTGGGCTGGGTTCAAGCCGTAAGGGTAACGGAAGCCACCTGCGCAGCCATCCGGGTTGAAGCACAAAAACAAAATATCACCCTGTCGGTGCATGCGCCGTATTTTATCAACCTGAATGCCTCGGATGAAGAATGGCCAAAATCTCGAAAGCGATTGATGGATGCCGCCTATTATGGAAATTTGGCCGGGGCCACGGATATCGTTTTTCACCCCGGATCGTATTTTGGAGCCAACCCGGCGGATGTCCTGGCGGTGGCCATTCCGCGGCTGGCCGGCTGCGTTGATGAATTGCGCGCTGCCGGCAACCCGGTCATTTTACGTCCCGAGACGATGGGCAAATCAGCCATGCTCGGCTCGCTGGAGGACACGCTCGAAATGAGCCGGCATATTCAAGGCGTGCTCCCCTGCCTCGATTTTGCCCACCTGCATGCCCGCGCTGGCGATGGCAGCGTGAACAGTTATGACGAATTCGCGCACATATTACAGGTCTATGCGCAATCTTTGGGCGAATCCGCGCTTCAAAGCCTGCATATTCACCTGTCCGGCATCGAATATACAACCAAAGGCGAGAAAAACCATCTGCCGATCCGCGAATCCGATTTTCAAATTACCGGGCTCTTCAAAGCATTGCGCGGTCATCATTGCGGTGGCCGCATCCTGTGCGAAAGTCCGGTCATGGAAGAAGACGCGCTGTACATGAAAGAAATTTATCCGGAATAAAAAAAGCCGGCACGCGCCGGCTTTGTCACCTTCAAGTTTTACAGGTATTCACGGAGATTATGCTCAACCGCATAAGCGGCCGCCTCGGCGCGGTTGGAAACGCCCAGCTTCGATAGGATACTGCTGACGTAATTTCGCACCGTGCCCTCGCCCAGGAAAAGCGCTTTGGCAATTTCACGGTTGGTCTTGCCCTCTGAAACCAGTAGCAGCACATGCTTTTCCTGCGTGCTGAGATTGGCAAATGCAGATGCCTCTTCTTCTTTGACCGCTCTGCGCACTTCCTGGAAAACACGCTGCGTTACCGCCGAATCCAACAAGGCCTCGCCCCGGCTGACCGCTTCAATTGCACGGATCAAATCGTCGCCGCCAATTTGTTTCAGCACATAGCCAGATGCACCGGCGCGGATGGCTGAGAAGAGCATCTCATCCTCCGCGTAGGATGTCAGCATGATCACTTTCGTTTCAGGAAAGTTGTGGGTGATTTCTTCGCAGGCTTCAATTCCAGATTGGCCCGGCAAACGGATATCCATTAAGACAACGTCCGGATGCAGCCGTCCAACCAGCTCCAAAGCCTCTTTGGCAGTTCCCGCTTCACCGATCACCTCAAATTGCGGGTGCCGGTCCAGGAGCGACTTAAGTCCCAACCGAACCACTTCATGATCATCGACAATTAATATTCGCTGCTTAGACATCCGCTGCTCCTATAAGGCGAGTATATCGAAGAGTTGACCGCATGGCAAGGGCACCGACTTGACCTGATTTCGCATGCAGGCTTTATTGGAAGTGCAGGGAAACCGGGCAGTGATCCGATCCCAGCACATCGGATTGAATGACCACATCGGTGACCCTTGGGACAAAAGCATCCGACACCAAAAAATAATCCAGCCGCCAGCCCACATTGCGTTCACGCGCCCGGGTGATGAAAGTCCACCAGGTATATTCGATTCGCTCAGGATAAAGCTTTCGATAGACGTCGGTGAAACCATTAGCCAGATAGGTATCGATCCAGGCTCTCTCTTCCGGCAAGAAACCAGATGTGTTGGCATTCGATTTCGGATTGGCCAGGTCAATTTCCTGATGGGCCGTGTTGAAATCACCGGTGATGATGATTTGCTTGCCCTGGGCATGCAAAGCCATACACTGTTGCAATAGGGTGTCGTAAAAAGCCAGCTTATACTGTACCCTGTCGTGTCCGCGCTGACCGTTTGGAAAGTAAATATTATAGAGCAGCAAATCGCTTTCCAGCTCCAGCCGGATGACGCGGCCTTCCACATCGAACTCGTCAATGCCCAGACCGTATTGAACATTGACGCCATCCGGACGAACATAAGAAGCCACGCCACTGTACCCGGGACGCAGAGCAGGGTTCCAGAAGGATCGATAACCCGGCAACTCGCGCACATCATCGGTCAACTGCTCGGGGCGTGCTTTGATTTCCTGAAGGCACAACACATCCGCAGCGTCCTTCTGCGCCCAATCCCGAAACCCTTTTCCCATCACCGCGCGCAGACCATTTACATTCCAGGTAGTTATCTTCATTAATTCGTTGCGCTCCCCTCAGCATGTGGTAAACTATTATATCAGGCTTAGGAGATGACATGAACAGCGATGTTGTCAGGAGCATAGTTTACATCGAAGACGATCCTGAAATGATCGACCTCGTTTCATTAATTCTCAACAAACGGGGTTTTCAAGTGAAAGGCGCCAACGGCGGTCGACACGGTCTGGATCTGATCAAAAAACTGGCTGCCGATGAA
>CALMIB010000351.1 GCA_937863945.1 uncultured Longilinea sp. | reverse complement strand
AATGGTGATTGGAACGGTGCGTTTGCGGTTGAATTTGAGGATGAGATAATCATTCTTGCGGGTCTCGAACTCCATCCAAGCGCCGCGATCGGGGATCAGCTTGGCCATCGCCAGGCGGTGGCCGGTGGCGCGGTCAACCGGGGCTTCAAAATAAACGCCCGGCGAGCGGATGAGCTGCGAAACCACAACGCGTTCAGAACCATTAATAATGAAAGTGCCCTTGTCGGTCATTTCCGGGAAATCGCCCAGGAAAATATCCGACTTGACGGGCTCGGCGATTTCAGGCCCCGCCAGCAGCACCGAAACGTACAGCGGGCTGGCATACGTCAAATCCCGCTCGATGCATTCGTCGATGGTGTGCTTCGGGTCAGCGAACCAGTACTTCAGCCCCCACTGCTTGGCTTCCGGCGAGTTGCCCGGAAAGAACAGCTTCATGCCTTTGTTGTAGGATTCGATGGGCGATACTTCGTCAAAAAGATCTGCCAGATTTTCCGATTTCAGACGCTTGAACGAATCAAGTTGAACTTCAATCAGGTCCGGTAGTTCAAAAACGACAGGGATGCGTGCGTAATTCTTCGTCGGCAAAACAGATGACATATCTTTCTCCTGGTTATTTTTGCCCAGCTTGGAAAAAGAAGCTTAAAACAATACCAAAAACAAGCGCTATACGCGCAAATGGTGATTATATCAAACGCAATCTACACAGTCAAGAATTTTGTGACATTTGTCCAGAATCCGCCCAATGGCGGCCATTCCAGCGGAAAGCGCGCAATGGATGAATCGTGGCTTCCACCTTCCCATCGTCGCCAATCTGCAACACCCCAAAGGAGGGCATCCCCTGGCGGTTGGGCGGCATGCTGGCGGAACCGGGATTGAACAACAGCACGCCGTTCTCCCAGACACATTCAGCGTGGTGCGTATGCCCAAATACCAGCACTTGCGCGCCGCCCGCCGCCCTGCGAACGATTGTTGCATACCGCTCAAAGCGGTAGCCCTGCCAGAGATATGCCATTTTATCGACCAGGTAATCGCCGAATGCGCCGTGACCGTGCTGCAGGGTGATCTTTACCCCATTGATGGTCAATCGGCGCACCTGCGGGAGAACGGTCACAAAAGCCCAGTCGCGGTTGCCGCGCACCGCTTCCACCGGCGCGATCCGCCCGAGCTGGGCCAGGATGTCCGGCGCGCAGATATCGCCGGCATGCAGGATGATATCGGGCTGAACCTCCCGCAGGGACGGCAGCAAATGAGGATGCAGCTCCCCAACCCGGTCCGGCACATGTGTATCGGCAACGACAGCTATGGTGTAGTCTGGCACGGTGATTTCCGCCAATCGTCAGGCGCTGTTCAAGCCCAGCAATGCTTCGAGTTCATTTTTCGTCTGTTGCACATTCTTAAACGGAATGGTACGAAAACCAAGTTTTCGTGCGGCCAGAATGTTTTCGCTGAAATCATCCACGAAAACGATCTCCTCAGGATCGGCGCCCAACAGGTCCAGAACATGCTGAAAGATTCTGGGGTCCGGTTTGCGCAGGCCCACTTCCGCAGAAAAAATCTGCATTTCAAACGCATCCAGCGAACCAAAACGGCGGGCGACATTTTTGCGCATGTCCATCCAGGCGTTACTCAGCAAAACGGTGCGATACCGCCCGCGCAAAGTACTGACAAAGGCCAGCAAGTCTTCATCCAACCGGTCGCCGGCCCAGAAGGCATCCTGGATTGCGGCCAGCTCATGATTGGCTATGCGCAGCTTCTTTTGAACGTGAGCCCACACCTCGCCAGGCTCGGCCTGGCCTATCTCGGCCTTCAGGCTGACCTCGCTGCCAAACACCAGTTTCTCGATCTCCTCGCGCGAAAGGCCAAACCGCCTGCCCAATTCGACCCTGGGCCTGGGATCATCGGTGCGTAGCAAAACCCCGCCCAGGTCGAACATGACCACCCGGATGTTGTAATTCATTTCACTCATTGGCTGCCTCTGGATTTAGGCGTCAAGTATAACAGGTTCAATTCAAAAATGGCGGCCAGGCCGCCATTTTTGAATCATTGGATACAAAACCATCAGGTTTCCAGCGGCTCGGCCAGCATGGGGAGCAATTGGCTGACCGCCTGGCGCGGATTGTGAAACGCAATAGTCAAAAAACCCAACCGATTGGCTTCCTCCAGGCGCTGCGGGTCAATTGCCACCACAACCGCATGCTGTGGCGATACTGCCAGCCACTGCACGACGGTCAGATAATCGTCATGCTGCCGCTCATTCATCGGATACAGCAATTTTTCAAATCGTGCAAATGAGGCGGTGCTCATGGCCGGCTGCCGGCCTAAAATGGTTGTGGTGTACTCCTGGCACAAAGTAAGGATAAACCGCACCAACGCCTCCAGATCCGCCACGGACGTTTCGCCGTCCTTTGCCTTAAACTGGATCACCATCCCATCCAGATCCCAGATGACTGCGTGGACAGGAGGATGTTCATTCATTGGGTTAGCAAACATTCAATCCTCCAATTACAGGGTCACCAGGCGGACGGTCGCACAGAGGCTACGCCTCGATGGAGCGGGTCGCGAGGTCCTGCCCGGCCCGGATTTCCTTTTCATACACGTTATAAGCCCGCAAAATCTGCATGCCGGCCCGCTCATACAGGCGCGTAGCGCCGGTCAGGCTGTCGGCATCCACGCCCAGCCCAACCCTGCGCGTTCCCCGCCGGTAAAACTCGCCAAATGTGTGCTGCAGCAGCGCCAGGCCAACGCCCTGTTTGCGCCAGGGCCGCCGCACGCCCAGGGTATTCACCCAGCCCATGCCCTCATCCTCCTGCGTCTTTGGCAGATTCATGGCCGTACCGCACACCTGGTCGCCTTCATACGCGGCAAACCACAGGCTGTAGTCGAAGTCCTTGGTGTGCCTGACAAATTCCATCATGCGTTCGTAGTAAACGTCAAACGGTTCGTCAACGCCGCCCCAGTGATCCAGGAAGGATTCCTGCATGGCCCGGAGCACCGGCATCTCTTCACCTGGTTTGACCGCGTGAATTTTGATGGATGGCGGCAGAACAGGCTGCGGCGGCGCTTCGTTCATTTCAATGCGCATCACCCGGGTTTGCCGCACCCATGTCCAGCCTGCCTCCGCGAACGCGCGGCCGTCGGACCGATTGGCTTCCGGCATGTTGGTCACGTAGCACACCCGCAACCCATCCGGCACCCGCTGCAAGCCCCATTGAGCGCGTTCCTCGATCCAGTCGATCAGGCGCTGCTCCAACCCCTGCCGGCGATAATCCGGATGCACAGTGATCCAGCACCAGGCGCGGATGCGCGGTTCGCGCACGTCCCACACCTCTGCAAAGGCAACAGCTTGTCCCTGCCGGGTCTCGATCAACAAAGTATCTGTGGCCAGGTCCATCCCGGGCGTGCGGAAGTGGGTATCCATCTCATCAAAATCCGTATCCAACAAGCCCAAATCCGCCAGGGAGGTCGCATTAAACAGATCGGTGACCGCCTGCACATCCGCCAGCGTCATGGCGCGTTCAACCCATTCGTGAACTTTCATTGTTGTCATTGTGCGCTTCCTTCCTGCAGTGAGTCGAATTGCATGGCCTCCCACTCACTGCGCAATATACCCATATAGATCAGATCATAGCGCGCACCCGCTTTTAACAGGGCTTTTGGCTCCCGGCCTTCTTCACGAAAGCCCGCTTTTTGATAAGAACGCAGCCCGCGCTGATTGATTTCAAACACGTTCAACGTGACGCGGTTCAGGTTCAGCTCGATGAAGGCGTAACGCAGCAGGATGCGCATGGCGTCGGTGCCGTAGCCCTTTCCCCAGTAGGCACGCTCGCCAATGCCAATGCCCACCCAGGCATTTCCCACCTGCCAGTTGAACCCGGACAGATCCACCATCCCGATCTTGCGGTCATCGTCCAGTTTTTGGATCATGAAAAAGTGCATCGATCCGATTTCCTTTTCAAAGAAGGTTTGCGTTTGCCTGGCGTTAAACCGCACAGCGCGCTCCGAATTCAAAAGCCGCTGATACTCGCTGTCGCGGTCCCACTCAGCCAGCAATTTGCAATCCGCCTCAAGATCGGCGGCCACCAGCCGGACCTGCTTCCCTGTGAATACATCCTGATTTTCCATGACTCAGTCCTCCAAATTCATCTGCAGCCATTCTTCCTGAGCAATCCCGACCGACAGGCGGTCCCACAGGCGCCCGTTACGGTAAACCATCTGCCGCTGCCGCACTTCCACGCTCATGCCCGCCCGAACCAGGCGAGTCAGGTGGGCGTCATCCTGGCTGCCCAACCAGATGTGGGTATGAAAAAGCGACAATTCCTCAAACGCATACCGCAGCGTCATGTGCAAGGCTTCCTCGAAATACAACGCGTCGTCCGCCTCCACGCCAAAATTTAGCTTAAAGCCGCCGATGCGGTTGCTCCACGAAATCCACGGGAAGGCCAATACCCCCATAAAACGTCCGTCCTCTTTGAGGCGGATGGCAAAAAGCAAAGAACTCTCCTTTTCTTCGGACTCTTTGAGTGCTTCTTCCCGCTTTTTCTTGACCT
>CALMIB010000350.1 GCA_937863945.1 uncultured Longilinea sp. | reverse complement strand
GGGTGCCATCATCGCAGGAACGGTGGTTCTTTTCCTGGCTTTTTTGCTCAGCACGCTCTCTCCCAAGACAAATGCCCGGACTACAGCGGGGTTGCTGCTGTTGGCGCTGGCAGGTTGGGCGGCGATCCTCTTTCAATTGTCCAATGCAAACCCTGCCGGTTTTGCCGCGCGCTGGGATAACGTGATCGGCCAGGGCAGCTTTGCCGGTCAGGTTTCCGAGGCCAGGGCGCTTTCCCTGATGTTTACCAGTTCGCCGTCACCATTGTTTCTCATTGGCATCCCGCTGGGCTTCCTGATTTTCTTCGGGGCGCGCTTGCCGGTTCTACACTCCGGCGAAATCAAAGGGCCGCCTGTCAGGTCAACCCTGTGGAGCGGCTGGCTGGCCATTTTGTTGAGCGCCGGGTTGGTGATTGGCTCGATGATCTTACTGAATCGCGCGCTGCCCGCGGATTGGCTGGCTGCCGAAAGTCATTTGTTCCTGTACAATAACCAGTTGCAGAAGCCGGCCTTGCCCTGGCTGCCATTTTATGCAGCTTTGCTTCAACCCAATTACCTGTTATTTTGTTTATCCACGGCTGGTATTCTGGCCGGATTGGTGGCTGCCTTGCAGGCGACGATCCGTGCTTTTGGACGGCTGGTCTATGCTCTGGCAAAGGATGGTTTTTTAGTGGATCTGGCGCGCTTTGTCCACGCCGGAAACCACAACCCGTTGGTTGCCCATCTGATCTTCACAATTGTTGCGCAAGTGGGTGTTTCTTTGGCGGCGAACGCGGGGGTGGTGAAAACCCTGCATTCGACCCTGTTCGCAATGGTCTGCACGCAATTATTTCCTGCCCTGGCAGCGATTTTCCATCCTTTGGCAAAACGCGGTTGGATTCAGCGCGGAGAATCGAGCGGCGGAAAAGTTAATTCTGCCCTGCTGGTCTTCTTTGGATTTTTGGCGGTGGTTATTTTTGGCTGGACCATCGCGGTGTCGCTGCTTTTTCCAGCGCAAGGCGTTGCCATTGGAACGACGGATTTTATTGTCCTGGGAATTGGATTTGTGATTGGCCTGGTGCTCTACTTCTGGCAGGCGATCCTGTCCCGCCGGCGGGGAATGGACCTGCTCAAGCCGTATTCGCACTTCCCTGAAGACTAACCTTGGATGGAATGAAGATTTACCGGACATCTGAAAGCATGTCCGGTTTATTTTTATGGTGAAGCCGGGTTCCAGTTGCGGCTTTGAGAATTATTAGCAGATTCTAATTGTCAAAACTAACTTTGTATGATTAGAGTTATGTAAAATATATATGATTTCCGTGCAATCGAAAATCGATTCTGGTATAATGCCGTAAATCAATAAATAAGATATATATTATCGTAATAATGTTAACTCAATGACATTGTTACGAGGATGAACTCGCATCTCAGCAGGAGGGACTCCGCAATGGAGAAACAAGGTTATCTGGATCTATATCACCAAATGGTTGCCATTCGCAGAATGGAAGAAAGCGCAGCCGAGCTTTACCAGAAAGGTAAGATCGGTGGTTTTTTGCACCTTTACATCGGGCAGGAAGCCGTATCCACCGGCCTGATTGCTCCGCGGACGCCGGATGACCGCGTCATCACCGCCTACCGCGATCACGGCGTGGCCTACAACTGCGGCCTCTCGGCGCGCGAAATCATTGCCGAGCTACTGGGGAAAGCCACCGGGTGTTCCAAGGGCAAGGGCGGCTCGATGCACATGGCGGACGTGAAGAAAAATTACTGGGGCGGGCATGCCATTGTCGGCGCGCATCTGCCGCTGGCAGCCGGCCTGGCGTTGGGGGACCTGTACAGCAAAACACCGGGCGTGACCATCTGCATGTTCGGAGACGGCGCCACCAACATCGGCTACTTCCACGAAGCACTCAACCTTTCGAAGGTTTGGAATTTGCCGGTCTTGTGGGTGTGCGAAAACAACCAGTACGGCATGGGCACGGCAGTCGACCGCGCCTCAGCCGTTTCGGACATCCGAGAAAAGGCCGATGGTTATGCCATCCCGAATGACGAAGTCGATGGCATGGATGTGCTGGCGGTTCAGGCAGCCAGCGCGAAAATGCTGGAAGAGATTCGAGCAGGCGGCGGGCCGCGTTTCCTTGAAATCAACACCTACCGCTTCCGCGGCCATTCGATGGGCGACCCCGAACGCTACCGCAAGGCGGACGAGGTTCACCGCTACCAGGAGAACGATCCGATCGGCATGTTCCGAAAATACCTGATCGCAAATGACGTTGCCAGCGAGGAAGAGATCGTCAAGCTGGAAGACGCGATTGAAGAAGAAGTGCGCGACGCGGTGGAATTTGCTGAAAACAGCCCCGAGCCCGCGCCAGAAGAGCTTTTCACCAACGTTTACGTCGAGACCTATTAGGAGGTGGGAAAATGGCACGGTTAACCATGCGTGAGGCCATTTCCCAGGCATTATGGGAAGAAATGGAACGTGATCCCAAGGTTTTTATCCTGGGAGAGGAAGTTGGCGTTTGGGGCGGCACCTACGCCGTGACCAAGGGCTTTTACGATCATTTTGGCGCGGAGCGCGTGCGCGATACGCCCATTTCAGAAGCGGCCATTATCGGCGCCGGCATTGGTGCCGCGTTGACCGGGCTGCGCCCGGTGGCTGAATTGATGACGATCAACTTCGCGTTCTCGGCGATGGATCACATTGTTAATGAATCCGCAAAACTGCATTACATGTTTGGCGGCCAGATGGTGCTGCCGTTGGTGATTCGGACGGTGGGCGGCGGTGGGCGGCAATTGGGCGCCACGCATTCGCAGACGCCGGATGCCATTTTTGCGCATTTCCCCGGCCTGGTGGTGGTTGCCCCGGGAACACCGGCGGATGCCAAGGGGCTGCTCAAAGCGGCCATCCGCAGCAACGATCCGGTCATGTTCATCGAGCATGCCACGCTGTACCAGACGCGCGGCGAAGTGCCGGAAGGCGATTTCATCGTCCCGATCGGCAAATCGACCGTTCAGCGGCCCGGCAAGGACGTGACCATCGTGACCTACAGCAAGATGCTCGAGCTGTCGCTCAAAGCAGCCGACCAACTGGCCAAAGAAGGCGTCGAGGCTGAAATCGTGGACCTGCGCACGCTGCGTCCGCTGGATATGGCCCCGGTGATCGAATCATTCAAGAAGACCAATCGCGCGGTGATCGTGGAGGAGGGTTGGAAGTCTTACGGGGTAGGTTCTGAAATCACTGCCCGAATTTATGAGGAGGCTTTCGATTACGTCGATGCTCCGGTTAAGCGCGTTGCCCAGAAGGAAGTTCCTCTGCCGTATAACCGCACGCTGGAACAATCCGCCATCCCGAACGTCGAAGATATCATCCAGGCGGTCAAGGAGGTGCTGTAATGGCCGATATTGTCACCATGCCCAAGCTGGGTTTTGACATGGCCGAAGGCACGCTGGTGCGTTGGGTGAAGGCTGAAGGCGAAACCGTCAACAAGGGCGAGATCCTGGCCGAAATTGAAACGGACAAGGCCACGGTCGAAGTCGAGTCCAGCTTTTCCGGCATCCTGCATAAACAGTTGGTGGAGCAGGGCGCCATCGTGCCGGTGAGCACGCCCATCGCTGTGATTGCCCAGCCGGGTGAAAAAGTCGAAGATACACCGGCGAGTGCTCCGGAGGTGAAAGAAGAAAAGCTGGCTGCGCCTGCCGAGCAGAAACCGGCGCAGGCTGCGTCGACGCAGGCGGCTGCGCCGGCCGGCGGAATGGTCAAAATTTCTCCGCTGGCAAAGCGCATTGCGGCGCAAAACGGGATCGATCCGCAATCGTTGCGGGGCAGCGGTCCGGGCGGCCGGATTGTCAACCGCGACGTGGAAGCGGCGCTGGCGGCGCCGCGGGTAGCCGCACCCACAGCGGCGGCAGAATCCAAAGTGGCGGCGCCCCCGCTGCCTGTCTGGCAGCCAGACGGTGCGGCGTTGGAAGATCAGCGCATCCCGGTGGATAAGTTGCGCGGGATTATCGGCAAGCGCATGGTTGAATCGAAGCAGAGCGTGCCGCATTTCTATGTGACCCATGAGATCGACATGGATGCGGTGATGGCCCTGCGCAAGCAGATCAATGCGCTGCTGCCGGATGAGCAGAAGCTATCGGTGAATGACTTCATCGTCAAAGCCGTGGCGCTGGCGCTGCGCCAGTTTCCCGGAATCAATGCATCACTGGCAGGCAATGAAATCATTCGCCACGGTCAAGTGAATGTGGGGGTGGCGGTGGCGCTGGACGCGGGCTTGATGACCGTGGTGATCAAGGACGCGGACCAGAAACCGCTGCGGGTCATTTCGGTTGAAACCCGGGAAATGGTCGCGCGGGCGCGGGCCGGAAAAGTCCGCCCGGATGATATCGAAGGATCAACCTTCTCGATCAGCAACCTGGGCATGTTTGACGTGGATGAATTCAGCGCGATTATCAATCCGCCCGAAGCTGCCATCCTGGCGGTCGGGTCGGCCAAGCAGGTGCCGGTCGTCCGGGACGGCCAGATCGTTGTGGGAATGCGCATGAAGGCCACCATCTCCGCCGATCACCGCGTGACCGATGGGGCGGAAGCCGCCAAATTCATGCAGGCGCTTGCGCTGCACCTGGAAGAACCAATGCGGTTAATGTTGTAAAACCGGCAGGTTAAGGAAACCGGCGGCGGGCTTTTTGCACCTCCGCCGGTTTTCCTATGGCGCCCGCTCGTAGAGCAGGCGGTAAATGTTCATGAATTCGGCAATCTGGCGGATGTAAAGACGAGTTTCGTTGAAGCGGATGATCTCGAGGAACAGGTCCGGATCGCCGCCGGAGAGGTTGTACCAGATGGCGGAGTTGCCCGGGCCGGCATTGTAGGCAGCCAGGGCCGGGTACAGGTCTCCGCCAAAATAGTCGCGCTGGTTGGCCAGGTACCGCGCGCCCAGGCGCAAATTGATCGCCGGAAGATACAGGTCGCTGTCGGCGTAGTTTTCAGGCCAGCCCATCCGGGCGGCCACCTCGGCGCCGGTGGCCGGCATGAGTTGCATCAGCCCGCGTGCGCCGGCCGAGGAGCGCGCATAGCCCTCGAACATGCTCTCCTGGCGGATAACGCTGAGCAGCAGCAGGGGATGCAGATCGTTTTCCTGCGCAGCAGAGAGCACCAGGTCCTTGAAATACACGCCAAAACGGATGTGATTGAAGAACACCGGCGCGTCCAGCGTGGAGGCATCATCCAGGTTAGCCAGGTTAAGCACCTGGCGGCTGGAGAGGATGGCCAGCCGGTAAAAACCCAGGTCCAGCAGTTGATTGGTCAGGCGGTAGGTGTTGACCGGGTCGGATTGGACGGCCTGCCGCAGGCTGTCGAAGGCCTGGGCCGAACCAGCCGGATTTTTATCCGC
>CALMIB010000349.1 GCA_937863945.1 uncultured Longilinea sp. | reverse complement strand
ACAAGCAGGAATCAAAACGGCAGCCGGGTAAATCGCCAGGCTGCCGTTTTGATTCTTGCTTGTCGGTTTAACTATTTATTCAACTCGGGCGAAGTGAAATACAAACCGGCCACCTGGTGCGGTTCGCTGCCGGTCACGCTGATCTGGATAACGACCTGTTTGGCCTTCGAGTACACCGCCGTGTAGATCAACAGCAGCGTACCATCCACATCCCGCACGCTGCTGACCTCACGGCTCTGATACGTGCCCACTTTGGTCGAAAGCAGATCGCGCAGTTGTTGAAACGACTCTTCCGTGCTGACTTCCAGCATCTGGTCGTTGAAATCCTGCGAGAAGAGGGCGTAATCGCCGCTTTCAATGCCGTCCAGCACCCGGTCGGTGATCGGTTCAACGTAGGCCAGCACGGCTTCCTGGTCAGCGCCCGTTATGCCTTTGCCTGGCAGGCAGGCGGTCAGCGTCAAGAGCAGCACGGTGGCTGCAAACCATAAACGCAGGAACCTGCTGTTCATGAGAAACCTCCTTACAGGGGTTCAAACCGCGCGGTGAAATGCCGAAGCAGCGCGGGCGCATAGGTCAGGCGGTAGCCGCGCAGGCTGGCCGCGGATTGGGCCAGTTCGCCGAGCACATCGGCGATGTAATCAAAATGCGCCTGTGTGTAAACGCGGCGTGGAATGGCCAGCCGTACCAGCTCCAGCTTGGGGTAAACCATCTCGCCGGTCTCGGGGTTGGAGTGCGCGAACATGACCGAGCCAATTTCAACGGCGCGGATGCCGCCGGCCAGGTACAAATTGGCAGCCAGCGCAATGCCAGGAAATTCAGCCTGCGGAATGTGGGGCAAGAGATGCCCCGCATCGACATAGATGGCGTGTCCGCCGGATGGTTCAATAAACGGGATGTTGTTTTCCTTCAGGCGCGCGCCCAGGTAAGCCGTCTGGCCCAGGCGGTAATGTAGATAGCTTTCATCCAGGCCTTCACGCAGTCCGACCGCCAGCGCGTCCAGGTCGCGGCCGGCCAGGCCGCCGTATGATATAAAGCCTTCACGCAGGATCAGTTCGCTGCAGATCATCTGGAAGAGGTCGTTGTCGCGCACGGCCAGGAACCCGCCGATGTTGACCATGCCGTCCTTTTTCGCGCTCATCCAGGCGCCGTCGGCCAGGGCAAAGATCTCGCGAGCGATCTCCAGGGTGGATTTATTCGCATAGCCAGGCTCGCGCAGCTTGATGAAATAGGCGTTTTCAGCATAGCGGCAGGAATCTATAAAGAATGGGATTCCAAACTCATGGTAGGTCTCGGAGACCGCGCGGATGTTGGCGAGTGAAACCGGCTGGCCGCCGCCGGCGTTGTTGGTGAGGGTGATGGCGCCAAAGGGGATATTCTTCGGCCCGACCTGTTGGATGAAGGCGCGCAGTTTGGCGATATCCATGTTGCCCTTAAACGGGTGCAGGTTGGTGGGGTCGAAGGCTTCGTCAATGACCAGGTTGGTTGGCCGGCCGCCGCGCGCCAGGATGTTCCCTTCGGTGGTGTCGAAATGCATGTTGGAGGGCACGTACATGCCGGGTTTGACCAGCAGGTTGGCGAGGATGTTTTCGGCGGCGCGCCCCTGGTGGGTGGGCACAAAATGCTCGAAGCCGAAGATTTCGCTCATGGCTTCGGAAAGGCGGAAATAAGAGCGTGCGCCGGCGTAGGATTCATCGCCGCGCATGATGGCCGCCCATTGTTCCTGGCTCATCGCCCCGGTGCCCGAATCGGTCAACAGATCGATGAAAACGTCATCCGAACGCAGCGCAAAAACATTATACCCGGCCGCCTGCATCGCCAACCGGCGCGCTTCCGGCGAAATGAGCTGGATGGGTTCGACAACTTTAATGCGAAAAGGTTCAGGTGGGTAACGCACGGTGCAGTCCTCCTCAGGGTAATTCATTGCCATGCCAGTGATGCGTAAAGTGTAACACCTGCGACGCGTCTGCGTAATTGTGATTAATCACAAGTTGTGACGAAAAATAAACTGTAATTTTGTTCATCGTAATAATAGTTAGAATAAAATAATATTCAATATAACATTAAGAAAATCAATTATAGTATTGACAATATTGAAATTATCGTTATACTAATATCAATAGAAAATAATACAAATAGGAGAATTGACCATGTTTACACAGCGTGTTCCGATTTCGATCGATAAACAACTTGAATTGAAGGTGGAAGGCGACCTCAATTTGAGCGGTTGGGATCAGGCGGAGATTCAGGCCGCTGTTGAGCGGGAGAGCGATTTGCGCGTCACCACCCATGATGACCGGGTGATCCTGGAATCGCTTGGCGATTTGGAAATCCAGGTGCCCGCGGGCGTTTCGATCTTCGTGCGCAAAGTCGAGGGCGACGCGGAGTTCCAGGACCTGGCCGGGCAGTTGAGTGTGCGCGCCGTCGGCGGCGACCTGAATCTGGACGGCCTGGGGGACGCCCAGGTGGAATCGGTGGGAGGCGACCTGGATGCCAGAAAAGTTTCATCTCTGAAGGTGGCTGCCGTGGGTGGAGATTGCTCGGTATCGCGTATTCCGGGCGCTGTCGAGATCAGCTACGTCGGTGGGGATATGGACGCTGAAGACCTGGGTTCGTTGAAATTGATCAACGTGGGCGGCGATTGCTCGGCCAATGACATCGAAGGCGATTTCTCCGTTTCCAATATCGGCGGCGACCTGGACGGCGAAAACCTGCGCGCGCGCATTTCCTCGGTGACGGTCGGCGGCGATTTGAGCCTGCGCGTGAAAAGCAGCGGGGTCAAAGCTATGGCCGGCGGAGACCTGGACATCCGGCTGGATGAACTGTCATCCGAAGTGGTGGAGTTGAGCGCCGGCGGCGATGTGGACCTGCGTTTGCCGGCTCAGGCCCATGCCAGGATGCACATCACCAGCGGCGGGCGTGATATCCTTATGCGCGTGGGCGGCTGG
>CALMIB010000348.1 GCA_937863945.1 uncultured Longilinea sp. | reverse complement strand
CGGTGGCAACGCGCGCCAGGCTGACCAGCGGCGCCCACAAAACTAGCATCCAGCCAAACCAGGCCGGCCCCAGTCCCCAGGCCATCACCGCCAGCATCGCTGCCCGGGCCGCATGTCCGGAAGGAAAGGAATGCGGATCGGTGTTGCGGTAAATGGCGCCCCATTCACCCTGCGGCCGTTCCCGGCGGATGATGAACTTGATCGCCAGCACCAACACAGCCAGCCCGCCGACGCCGATGCCCATCAACACGGCGTTCTGATGCCAAGTACCCCGTGTTAAAAGCCAGATCAAGACCAATCCAGCCATCCAGAACCATGAATCGCCCGAATGGGCAAAAAATACCGCCGCCTTCCAGATTGCGCTGCCATCCTGATGCAAACGAAATTGCCGGCTTGCGTGTTGATCTGCATGCATGAATCGCTGAAACAATGCTAGTCGCCCCCCATCGCGGTACGTTTTATTAATAAATCGTTCAATACTTCCAGGTCGCGCGGCCGGTCCACATCCAGCGCCAGTTCTGGGTACGGACAAGGAATGGCGGTTGCGTTGACTCCCAGCCGGCGATTGATCGCTGCTTCGGCTTCCTTCAATTTTAGCTGCCGCAACATCAGCAGGAATAATACATCATACCCCAACAGCGCCGCCTGCCGGGTCGGGCTCTGGCGAACCTCGATCAATTTTTGCCAGAGCGGATGTTCGACCCTGTTGGCAAAGGTAGTCAGCAGGCCAGCGGCATCTGCCAGGCACACCTCGGCATCCTTTAGGTGCGCATACACGCGTTGTTCACCACAATTGAAGGCCTCAACGCTCTTACGATTTAAAACGAACCCATACAGGTCGTGGTCACTTGCCTCAATCTGCCCCACCAGCCATTCAACCATTTCTGCTTTTAAAGCGGGGAGGTCTGCAGAGAGGATCAACACCTTAGCCCCATCCGGGTTGTGCTTTGCCAGTTCCACGGCGCCGGCGCGCACATTTTCCACGATCTCGCCGGTGTTGGCCAGCATGATGAGCGGCTTTTCGCAATCCAGTGCGGTCAGCGGTGGAAGCCCCACCACAGCCACCCGTTGAATCGACGGCGATTCGGAAAGCGCATCCAAAACCCATTGAATCATCGGCTTGCCGGCCACCTCCAGCATCGCTTTATAGCCGCCTTGCGTGACAGCATAAAGCGCATCTTTTTGGCCGGGTACGCCGCCAGCCATGACAATCACATCCATCTGCCCCAATCTCCTGCTCCAGATTCTATTTTCAGTATGGATATCGGTAAAATTGGCGGGGTGTCAATCAAGGATTGCCCGAGGTTGCCCGCCAGGTGCTTCTGTGCATTAATTCGGTGATTAGTTTACCCGACGCGAGTATACTCCAAGTCTACAATTCTGCAAACTTGCGGCCGGCAAATCTGTTTTCATCCTTCCAAATTGTATAATCATCTCAAAGCTGTTCCTCAGCTGTTTATTCAATTAATTATAAATGTGTGACTCTTCAACCTGAGTGACTCCGACCGTTCCATTGTTTTAACCAGATAAGGGGAAAAGTGAAATCTCGATCTTTGTACGCCTTCATGGCCCTCCTCGTCCTAGCCAGCCTGGCGCTTAGCGGTTGCCAGTCAACCGAATCCGTTCAAGCGCAGCCCTCCTCAACTGATTTTATTCCGCTCGCCGTCACAGCTCCGGATTGCACGCATGGAAACCGGATCAAGGCCATCACAGCCGTCGATCCGTACACGGTCAAGTTTACGCTGTGCGAACCCGACCGCACTTTTCCGGCCAAAGTCGGCTCGCCTGCCTTTTCGATCCAGGACGACACCGTCCTGGCCGAAACGCAGGGCGACCCGGTAAAAATATCGGAAATTGCCAATGGTACCGGCCCGTTCTCAATTGTCGATACGTCCATCATCAAGCAAATCCGCCTGGAAAGACGGGATGACTATTGGGGCATTCCGGTTCGCCTGCGCAGCATCACCCTGCAATGGGACGAAGATAGCAAATTCCGGCGGACGAACTTGAGCGTCCGCAACGTGGATGGCATCAGTTCGGTTAATCCGAACGATGTCAACTCCATCCGGTTGGATTCTTACTTGCAGGTGGTTGAGGCCCCGGTGGTCAGCACGGTATTTGTGGGAATGAATAACACCATCGCGCCGTTCGACAGCCTGCCAATCCGGCAGGCGCTTGCCACGGCATTCGACCGGCAGAATTTGGCGCTTAATCTCTTCAGCCCGTCCGCCGCGCCGGCCAATCAGCTTGTGCCGCCTTACTTTGATATCGGCCACACCAGCTCGTTGCGCTGGTACGATTTCGATACCCGAAAAACCAACGAACAGCTCACGCAGGCCGGTTTCGATTTCACCCAGGAGTTGATCCTTTCCTACGATGAAACTCCCAGCGACCTGATCCCCGAGCCCTCCCAGGTTGCCTCCGAGTTGGCGGCGGAGCTCAAAAGCGCGGGCGTAAAAGTCAAACTCAAACCGCTGCCTTCCGCTGAATTCCAACAGGCCTGGATGGCCGGTGAACTCGGCCTGTATCTCGCCGCTTTCAAGCCCGATTATCCCGATGCAAACAGTTTTTTCGAGACCTTCTTCCTGCAGGATAACCCGATGATCGGGAAAACCGATGCGGCCATCGCCAGGGAGATCAAAACCTTAATGGCCAGCACTGATCCGAGCATCATTCAGGCCAGCGCGGACGTGATCAACAACTGGGTCAAGCAATCGGTCGTCTTGATCCCGTTGGTGCACACCAACGAAGTGCTGGGGTTCCGGGCTGTGGTGGGAAGCATCATCGCGGGCCCCTTCGGCGAGAACTTCTCATCCATGACCATCAACGACCAGAACCTCGCTTTTATGCAAGCCAATCCTGCCAGCAACCTCTGGCCGGTCGATTTAAGCCCGAACGATGACAGGCGCACAGCGCGGCTGGTCTTTGACACGCTGACAACATTTGACCTCACCGGTGTGGGCGTGCTGCCGGGCCTGGCCGATTCCTGGTCGTCGAACGCCAGCATGACGGAATGGACTTTCATGCTGCGCTACGACGTGGCCTTCAAGAACGGCGCGCTTCTGGACGCCAACGACGTGGTAGCCACATTTGCCGCGCAGGCCGATGCTGGCAACCCCAATCACCGCCCGGAAGTGAATTACGATTATTACAGGCGCTTTTTCGGCAATTTCCTCAACGCTCAACCCTAACCTTGCCGGTTTCTTTCTACAGCCAGAACCAGGCGGCGGTGATTCAAACCGCCGTTTTTTTTATGCAAACGTCACCGCCCAAATGCGGATATCTTGACATCAGTCCTATATAATAGAAATATGGTCCCGCCGGATTTCTGGAACTCAGCCGCGGTACAATGCGTCTGAGAAAAAGAGAACAGATTCTTTAAGCAATTAGACTATGCGCAATTAAGAAGGCGACTCATGACTCCTGATGTGCTGTCTTTCCGCAAACCTCAAGCCCTGCTCCACAAATTGTTCCTGGGATTGACCGCGGCGGCGCTGCTGATGAGCACCGCCTGCAACCTGCCCGTCCGCAACCCCACTGCCGCGCCGACCGTCCCGCCGGCAGCCGCCTCCCCGACCGCAACTGCCATTGCCAGACCGCTGCCAGCCGCTGTGGTCGAAACCTCTCCCCTGCCGAATGGTGACCTGGCCGCCGACAATGCCGTCACGGTGTATTTCAACCAACCCATGGAGCGCGCCTCGGTTGAGGGCGCGTTGCGCACCGAGCCCGCCCTGGCGGGCAGGTTTGAGTGGCCGGACGATGCTACCATGCGCTTCGTGCCCGACCAACCCTTACCGCCGGGAACGGCGCTGACCCTTTCGTTTGAAAAAAACGCTGCCGCTAAAAATGGGTTGGGGATGGCGGATCCGGTCTCCTTCCAATTTCAGACTGCACCCTATTTGAGCGTCACTGAACGCCTGCCGCGCCCGGAGAGCACCGAAGTTGATCCGGCTTCGGCGGTGGTGGCTGCGTTCAACCTGCCGGTGGTACCTCTGGGCCAGACCGGCGGCGAGCCGCAGGCCTTCACCATCGCGCCAGCCGTGGACGGCCGCGGTGAATGGTTGAACACCAGCACTTACATCTTCTACCCCCAGCCTGCCCTGCAGGGCGGCGTTACCTATACCATTTCCATCAATCCGGACCTGACCGGCCAATCGGGCAGCCCGCTGACGGCGGACGCCAGCCCGAGTTGGGCTTTCACCACCGCACTTCCGCGCATTGTCAACCTGGAACCGGTTTCCGGGGCGCAGATTGGCCTGGATGATTCCATCACGTTGCCCTTCAACCAGGGGGTCGATCCGGCCAGCGTCGAAAGTGCGTTTGCCTTTGGCGCTCCGGGCGGGGCAACCCTTGCCGGCGAATTTACCTGGAGTGATGACGGCGCCAACGTCACCTTCCAACCCGCCGAACTGTTAGCCCGCAACACCACCTACAACCTGGTCGTCTCGACCGGGGCCGCCGGGCTGGGCGGCACCCCCCTCTCCAGCGCCCTCCAGGCAACCTTTTTCAGCGTGCCCAATTTTGACCTGGTCAGCACCACACCGGCTCAAAATGGAAACCTGCAGTTGTACAGCGGTTACGGCAGCCTGAGCATTGAATTTTCAGCACCGCTGGAAAAGAACCAGGATTTCAACGAATTGGTGCAGGTTGACCCGCCCATCGGCGAGGAAAATTATTACCCCTCAGACCGGGAACTGAATATCAATGGTTTTTTCAACCCGGGCACCACTTATACCCTGACCGTCTCGGGCGAAATCACCGACCGGTGGAATATGCCGTTGGGGCGAGATTTGACGCTGCGCTTCACTACCAACGACAGCCAGCCTGTTCTGACCATCCCGATGGTGCAGGCCAGCGGCAGCCGGGTCATCTTCCTGACGCCCGATGACCGCATCCTGCCCGGCAACGCCACCAACCTGTTTTCTTTGGATATCCGCTCCGGCCGGAAGGATGTACCCGGTTTCATCGCCGCCACCCTCTCCGGGGCTCAACCCGCCACGGATGCCCGCTGGCAGCAGACGCTGAACCTGGAACCCAACCGCAACCAGACCATCGGCATTGAACTATCGCCGGGCGGCCAGCCGCTTGCGCCGGGCCTGTATGCCTTCCAGATCCGTTCGCCCCAGTTGAGCAGCAAGTACGCCGATAAAGGTACCATCGAATTCTACGTGGTTTCCTCGCGCATCCAGATGACCCTCAAGGAAAGCCGGGATGAAATGCTCATCTGGGCGGTGGATTTGGAGACCAATCAGCCGGTTGACGGGCTGGAGGTGCGCCTGCTCAACCAGAAACAGGCGGAAGTGGGCAGCGGCACTACGGACGCGGATGGTCTGGTGACCATCCCGCTTTCGTCCGAACGGACTTTGTATGAGTACCTGTATGCCGTTTCCGGCCAGCCCGGCGATGCCGACTTTTCGATGTCGATCTCCAACTGGTCATCCGGAATCAACAGTTGGGAATACGGCATCCCGACCGCGATGGAATGGACGGATCCGTCCGTGTACCTGTACAGCGACCGCCCGATCTACCGGCCCGGCCAGACGGTGTACCTGCGCGGAATTGTGCGCCTGCCCGATAACGGCCGGTACAAGTTGCCGCCCTCCAGCGAATACACCGTCGCATTGGTCAGCCCGTACAACGAACTGACGGGTGAAACAGAGACCCTCGAGCTGCAAAGCAAGGCGCTCACCGCCTTTGGTACGTTCAGCATGGCCTTCACGCTGCCGGAAACTGCGGCCCCCGGCGATTATCATTTCGAGATTCCCGAAGCCAATGCCTACCTGTATTTCGTAGTGGCCAATTACCGCAAGCCAGAAATAGAAGTGAAGGTTGAATTTGACGGGGCGGACGCAATCACCGGCGGCGATTTGCAGGCTCAAATCCATGCCGGCTATTACTTCGGCGCGCCTGCCGGCAACCTGCCGGTTAGCTGGCAACTGGTTCGCAATTCCAGCGATTTTTATCTACCCGGTGGATACCAGGTTGGCCCGATGGACACCAGTTGGCTGGATCCATACGGGTACGGGATGATGTTCGACACGCAATATTTGGCCAGCGGAGAAACCCGCACGGACGCCAGCGGCAACGTCAACCTGACCCTCACCCCTGCCGACCTGGCCGCGCTTGACCCGGCCAGCCTGCATAAACTAACCCTGGAAGTGACCATCACCGATCCCACCAACCAGGCGGTGAGCGGGCGCGGCAGCGTGCGGTTGTTGCCCGCCGAATTTGCGATCGGCGTGCGCCCCGAAACCTGGAGCTCGCAGGCCGGCGATGAACTGGGCTTCAGCATCCTCAGCGTGGACTGGAACCGGCAAACCTGGCCTAACGCCAGATTGCAGGCGAAATTTGAAAAGATTACCTGGCGGCAGCGATTCAGCGCCGAGGGAAGCCAGTTTGCCACCCAACCGGAGTACGCCCTGGTGGGCAGCACCGATTTTGCCACCGGCCCTGACGGCCTGGCGCGGATTGCCTTCACGCCACAGGAACCCGGCATTTACCAGGTGAGCGTGTCCGGCGGCGGCAGCCTCACTGAGGGGTGGGCCTGGGTGGGCGGCGCGGGGTCGGCCCCCTGGCCCTCGCTTGCCAACCAGCGTCTGCGCCTCACGCTGGATGCGCAGGGTTACGCGCCGGGTGAAACTGCCCAGGTGTTCATTCCCAACCCCTACCCCGCCGGCGCCATCGCGTTGATCACGGTTGAGCGGGCCAGGGTTATGCAAAGCGAGGTGGTCGAAATTTCCGGGCCGGGATTGAACTACCAATTACCCCTGGAGGCTTCCTTCGCGCCGAATGTTTATCTGTCGGTCACCCTGCTGGGCAGAGATGGAGACCACTTTGACTTCCGCCAGGGTTTTATCGAAATCCCGGTGGACCCAGCCGAACAAATCCTGGCGATCAGCCTCACAGGCGAACCCGAGCGCGCCCAACCCGCCGGTAATTTGACCGTGACGCTGGAAGTGCGCGATTCACACGGACAACCCGTCGAAGGTGAATTTTCACTCGCGCTGGTGGACAAAGCCGTTCTGGCGCTGGCTGACCCCAATTCGGCGTCGATTATCGAGGCCTATTACGGCGAACAAAACCTGGGCGTGTTCACCAGTCTATCGCTGGCCGCCTACGGCCGGCGCGCGATTGTCCTGCCGCCCGGTCGCGGCGGCGGCGGCGGCGATATGGCTGTTGGCACAACCGTCCGCGAAGAATTTCGCGACACCGCCTTTTGGAGCGGCGAGGTGGTCACCGATGAGGACGGCCGCGCGCAGGTCAGCCTGACGCTGCCGGATAATGTCACCACCTGGGTGGGTATGGTGCGCGGCATCACGATGGACTCATTGGTTGGCGAAGCCGAACTGGAAATCATTGCCACCCGCGACCTGCTTGTGCGCCCGGTCACCCCGCGCTTCCTGGTCGCCGGCGACCACCTGGAACTGGCAGCCGTGGTTCACAACAACACCGACCAGGCCATGGTGGTAGATGCCAGCCTGCAGGCAGCCGGGTTTGTGTTCGATGAACCTGCCCGGGCTGTGCAAAGCGTGCAGGTGGCGGCGGGCGGCCAGCAGCGCGTGGCCTGGTGGGGCAGCGTGGAAAGTGTGGACGAGATTGACCTGGTGTTTGGCGCGCGCGGCGGCGGGTTGGAGGATTTTGCCCGGCCGACCTGGGGCAAGCTGCAGGTGCTGAAATACCTGTCGCCGCAAACCTTTGGCACAGCCGGCGTGCTCGATGAAGCCGGTGCCCGCCAGGAAATAGTCTCTCTGCCGCGCACTTTCGCGGCGGAAGCAGGTGAGTTGAGCATTGAACTTTCGCCGTCGCTTGCCGCAGCGGTGCTGTCTGATTTGACCGTGCTGGAGCAATCTCACTACGACTTCACCGAAACGATCGTATCGCGCATCCTGCCCAATCTGGAGACCTATCGGGCCATCCGCGAGTTGGGCATCGGCAACGCCGCGCTGGAAAACCGGTTGAGCGAACAGATCCAAGCCGACCTGCCAAACCTCTATGCCCGCCAGAAATCCGACGGCGGTTGGGGCTGGGATGCGAATTCCGAGAGTAACCCGCAAATTTCAACGTACGCGCTGTGGGCGTTGATCCGCGCCAGGGCTGCCGGCTTTGAGGTGGAGCCCAGGACATATGACGCCGGCCTGCAATACCTGTGGGCCAGCCTGATCACCCCGCAAATGGCCTCCGAAGATTATCAACTGGACCGCCTGGCCTTCCAGTACTTTGTACTGGCAGAAGCCGGCGAAACCGGACTGGAACCGCAGGCACTGCTGGGGTTGCGCAGCCGGTTGAATCCGTGGGCCAAGGCCATGCTGGCCCTGGCGTTGGAAAAGATTGACCCTGGCAATGGCGACACCCAAACCTTGCTCTCCGATTTGCAGGCCACCGCGCTCCGCTCGGCCAGCGGCGTGAACTGGCAGGACGCGGTTGAATACCGTCAGAATTTCGTCACCCGCAACCTGAGCACCGCCATCGTCACCTATGCCCTGGCGCGTCTCGACCCGGCCAGCCCGCTGCTGGTGGATGCGGCCCGTTATTTGATCACCAACCGCAAGGAAATTGGCGGCTGGTCCACCAGTTACGAATCCGCCTGGGTATTGACCGCGTTGATCGAAACCATGCAGGGCACCGGAGACCTGCAGGCCAGTTACGAATTCGCGGCTGCACTCAACGACACGCCACTGGCCAGCGGTGAAGCCGGCGGCGCCACGTCCCTCAACCCGGTGCGCGCCAGCGTGCCCATCGGCCAGTTGCTTCCGCAAAGCCCCAACGAACTGCTCATCTCCCGGCAGGCCGGACCGGGCCGCCTGTACTACCGCGCCTACCTGACCGTCAACCGTCCGGCCCAGGACGCGGCCCCGCTTAACCGGGGCATGACGCTCGAACGCCGTTACTACCAACCCGACGGCTCGTGCGTGCTGCCCGATTGCAAGGAAGTTACATCCGCGCGCCTGGGTGCCAACCAATCGGTGTGGGTTCGGCTCACGCTGACCGTGCCCAGCGACCAATATTATGCCGTGGTGAAAGATTGGCTTCCCGCCGGCGCGGAAGTGCTCGACCTGAGCTTGAAAACCAGCCAGCTTTATCTAACCGAAGGGACTCTCGATCCGCTTTACTCCCCGCGCAGTCCGTTCAGCCAGGGGTGGGGCTGGTGGTACTTCGGCAATCCGCAAATCACCGATCAGTCGGTCACCTGGGTGGCACCCTACCTGCCCGCCGGCACCTACGAACTGTCCTACCAGCTTGTTCCCACCACGGCCGGCGAGTTCCAGGTGTTGCCGGCACATGCCTTCATTTACTACTTCCCGGAAGTTGAGGCCACCAGCGCCGGGAATCTGCTGACCATCCAACCTTAACCCAATAATAGGGGCGTCCAGCAACACCATGAGTACGCAAACCCCATTGGACCTTCAAGCAGCCCACCGACACTTCTCGGCAGCCTGTTTCAACCAGGCCTGGGAGTTGATGGACAAAACCGACCGCACGCCCGAAGAGGACGAGCAGATGATCCGCCTGAGCCTGGCGTCGCATTACCATTGGACGCAGCGGCCGGATTGCACACCCGGAAAAGAATCCATCGCCTACTGGCAAACATCGCGCATCTATGTACTGCTGCGTCAGCCGGATAACGCCCGCCGGTACGCAGAAAAATCGCTGGCGGCCAGCCGCGCCGACGGAGAAGCACCATTTTTGATGAGCTATGCCTGCGAGGCGCTCGCGCGCGCTGCGGCCGCTGCTGGAAATCACACCCTGCGCGATGATTACCTGGCCCAGGCCCGCCAATACGCGCAAAAGGTCACCGATCCGGAAGATCAAAAGGCCCTGCTGGCCGACCTGGAGACCGTCCTCCGTCAAACCTGATCCGACCATCGCACAAAAGAAGACTGTGAGGGCATCATTTAGCAATTTAAACGATGCCCTCATTTTCATCAAGCCCGGCATGGAGCAAATTACACATATTTTGTCCAAAATCGTTAATTTATTCGCTCAATGATTCAGGATAGAGTGCGCGAATACTTGTGAATAATTACACATGACATCTGGAACGGCCTAAGTTATACCCAAAGTGTCCCCCTATTTTTCCATCCTCGAAGGAGGTCGTCCCATGTGGCATATTCTCATTATGACAGGGATTCTGCTATGCGCCATCATGGCAATCCGGACAAAACGCTTGCTGGTATCCGCCATCTGGCTGGCAGGCTGCAGCGCCCTGGTTGCCCTGTTCCTGTACCTTTTGGGCGCACCAGAAATCGCCGTCATCGAATTAAGCGTGGGTGCCGGGTTGGTCACCGTGTTATTTGTCTTTGCGATCAACATCGCCGGTGACGAGGCCCAACCATCCCATCCGGTAATTTCCCGGCCGCTGGCCTGGGCGGTTATTGCCGTTGCCGCGCTGCTGGTGGGCTGGTTGCTGCTGCCGGGCGTGAATGTTGCCGTGCCCGGCCTCCCGGAAAGCCAGTTGGGCAATACACTCTGGCAGGCGCGCAGCCTGGATATGTTCCTGATCGGGGTGCTGATTTTCGCGGGCGCGTTAGCCATGCTGGGGCTGCTGGCCGATGGCAAGAAAGAAGCGGTGGAACCATGAACATCTCCATCCCTGTTATTGCCGGTCTGGTGATCCTGGGGTTGCTGGGCATCGGGCTGTACGCCCTCCTGGCGGTCCGCAACCTGATCAAAATCATCATTGCCCTTCAAATCATGGTCAAGGGCGTGCTGGTGGCCTTCATTTTGGCCGGACGCCTGCAAGGCGACATGGTCACGGCGCAAAGCATGGCGCTGGTGGTCATCGTTGCCGACACGATTGTCGCGGTTGTCGGCCTGGCGCTGGCGGTTCAAATCCGCCGCCACACCGGCAAGCTGGATACCACGGCGCTCACCACATTGCGGAGATAAGACATGGCAACCACCTTATTACTCCTCACAATCGCCATTCCCTGGGTGGGCGGCCTGATCGTCTGGCTGGTCGGGAATAAGCATACCGGCCTGCAGCACCGCATTGCCGTCGCCTTTGCCCTGCTGGCGGGCGGCGCGGGCGTTGCGCTCATCCCCTACAGCTCCAGCCAGATCGTCGTCAACCTGCCGTTGGGCAGCGTGTTTGGCAATTTCACCTTCGTGGCCGACGGCCTGGGCGTCTTCTTGACCGTGGTCGCCACGGTGATCGGCTCGCTGGCGGTGATCTTCTCGGTGGATTACATGCAAGGCGAGGATCAACTCGGCCGTTATTACGCCATGGTGCTGTTCTTTATCGGCGCCATGTCCGGACTGGTGCTCACCAGCAACATGCTGTTGGTCTTCTTCTTCTGGGAAATCACCGCGCTGTGCTCCTACGCTTTGATCTCCTTCCACAATGACGATCCCAAGGCAGTTGCCGGCGGCATCAAAGCCCTGATCATCACCCAGATCGGCGGCGTGGGCCTGCTGGCCGGCGCGCTGCTGCTGTACGCGGTCACCGGTTCGATGGACTTCAACGCATTCATCGCCAACCCGGCGCTGATGCCCGCTAAGTGGCTGGGCATCATGGCCTTCGGGTTCCTCATCGCTGCCGCGGCCAAATCGGCGCAGTTCCCCTTCCAGACCTGGTTGCCCGACGCGATGGAAGCTCCCACCCCCATCAGCGCGCTCATCCATGCGGCCACAATGGTCAATGCCGGCGTGTACCTGATGGCACGTTTCTACCCGGCCTTCAAGGATGTGCCCGGTTGGACCACCGCCGTGCTGCTGGTGGGCATGATCACCGCTTTGATGGCCGCCGTCATGGCATTGGTTTCCAACGATCTCAAACGCGTGTTGGCCTATTCAACCGTCAGCCAGCTCGGCTACATGTTCTACGCCATCGGCGCGGGGGGCATTTATGCCAGCCAGTTCCACCTGTTCAGCCACTCGATCTTCAAAGCGCTGCTCTTCCTCGGCGCCGGCGCGGTGATCCACTCGGTGGGCACGCGCGACATGCGCCAGATGGGCGGCCTGGGCAAACAGATGCCGCTGGTGCGCGCCGTGTTCATCATTGGCGGCCTGGCCCTGGCCGGCATTCCCATCCTCAACGGCTTCTGGAGCAAGGAAATGGTGCTCGAAGCCGGCCTGGCAAATGCCCCGGTCTGGACGTACATCGTCATGCTGATCGGCGCGGGCATCACCGCCCTGTACACCTTCCGCTGCGTCTGGATGGTGTTCTACGGCGAACCGCATTCCGATCAGCACGTGCACGATGCCGGCCCCGCTATGAAGGTCGCACTCATCCCGCTGGCCTTTGCCACGCTCACTTCCTGGCTGCTGGCCGGCTCATTTGGCAAGTTGCTGGGCCCCGAAACGCTGCCCGCGCACGGCATCGAGATTTCTTCGCTCGGTGAAGTGATCCACGAAGTGCTCAGCCTGCCCACCCTGATCGCGCTCATCGTCATCGCGCTGGGCCTGGCGGCCTGGTGGTGGCGCGGCAGGCTCACCGGCCTGAGCAACGCTCTGAAGGGCGTCGGACAGGCCGCAGCCGACAGCTTTGGCTTTGAGGCGATCAACCGCGGCATTGTCAAAGGCACGCAGAGCGCCGCCGAAGCCCTGCGCGCCACACAGACCGGCCTGCTCAACTGGAACATCTTTGGCATCATCGCCGGTCTGATCATCGTGCTGGCCGTGGTCATCTTCGGAGGGTAGCCATGAATGCAAACACCGCTTTCACACTGGTCATTGGGCTGCCCCTGCTTGGGACCCCGATTATCTACCTCCTGGGCCGCCTGTGGGCGCGCCAGAATGGCAGTTCCAGCGCGGCAAACCCGGCGCGCTGGCTGGCTGTGTTGATCCTGGTTGCCACCGGCGTGTTCACCTACTTTGCCGGGGTCGGCGCCACCGCCGACTACACCGGCATCAGCCACGATTTTGGTGGGCTGACCCTGACCATGGACGGCCTCGGGCTGTTCCTGGCGGTGACGGTGCTGGCGCTGGGCATCCTGGTCACGCTCTTCTCGGCGCAATACATGCAAGGCGAAGTGGGCGAGGAGAAGTTCTACGCCCTGTTAACCGCCATGATCGGCGCGATCATCGGCCTGGGCTGCGCCACCGACCTGTTTAACCTGTGGCTGTGGTTCGAAGTCATGGCGGTCACCTCCTACTTCCTGGTTGCTTTTTACCGCGATCAAAAAGCCTCGCTGGAAGCCGGCTGGAAATACCTGGTGCAAAGCGCCACCGGCTCAACGCTGGTGATGCTCGGCATCGCACTAGCCTTCGCGGCCACCGGCAGCCTGCGCTTCGACGAACTCCGGCTGGCCGCGGCCTCCGCCGACCCGCTGCTGCTGGCAGCCGGCGCGCTTTTCATCATCGGTTTTGGCGTCAAAACGGCGTTGGTTCCGCTGCACACCTGGTTGCCCGACGCGCACTCGCAGGCGCCATCCGGCATCAGCGCCATGCTCTCCGGCATCGTCATCGAAGCCGGCCTGGTGGCCATGCTGCGCTCGCTGGGCATCCTGTACGCCACCAGCCAGGTTTGGGGCTATCTACTGCTCGGTTTTGGCGCGCTCAACCTGCTGGTAGGTAACCTGATGGCGCTGCGCCAGACGCAGGTGAAACGCCTGCTGGCCTACTCCAGCCTCAGCCACGTCGGCTACATGCTGATTGGCTTTGGCATGGCCTTCACGTTTGCCATGCCCAACGGCGCCATCGGCGGCTTCTTCCACCTGTTCAACCACGCCCTCATGAAGGGGTTGGCCTTCCTCGCGGCCGGCGCTCTGCTCTACGCGCTGTACATCGCCAAAGGGCACCACGGGCCGCTCGTGCTGGACGATCTCAACGGCGCGTCCAAACGCTACCCGCTGACGGCCTTTTGCTTCAGTCTGGCCGTGCTGGCGCTGGGCGGTCTGCCGCCGCTGGCCGGCTTCATGTCAAAATGGCAGATCTTCGTCTCCGGTTTTGAAACCGGGAACACCGTCGCCATCCTGCTGGTCATTTTTGCCGCGCTCAACAGCGTGCTCTCGCTGGGATACTACGCTCCCATCGTCAACCGGCTCTACCGCGGGCAACCCTCGCAAACCGTGCAGGAAGGCGCGAAGATCTCGCCGTGGATGGCCGCGCCAATGGTCATCCTGGCGCTCGCGATCGTGCTGTTGGGCGTATGGCCTTCCCTGCTGACCAATCTGACCAGCCGGGCTGCGCTCGGTCTGTTCATGTTGATGGGCGGTTAACCGAGGAGAACAGGAGATAAACCATGGAAATCTTGTTAACCCCTCCGTTTGCGTTTCTGATTTACATCCCGCTGGTCCTGATCATCTACTGGATCGGCAGACAACTGGCTGGTCCGGAAAAAGAGGACGCGGTCAAAAGTTCAGCCTATGGTTCCGGCGAATCAGCGCCCACCACAACCGCCGCGCCGGGCTATACGCCCTTCTTCGTCATCGCGCTCTTCTTCGCCATCCTCCACCTGGGCGTGCTGGTGTTGGGCCTGGGCGATTTC
>CALMIB010000347.1 GCA_937863945.1 uncultured Longilinea sp. | reverse complement strand
CACGCAATCCCTCTGACGTTCCTTCTGACGTTCTTTCCTGACTGATCCAGGAAACCCAGGACGTATTCGACCGGCTGGACCTGGAGCTGGATCCGCGCGCCATGGTGCGCGACCTGGACGCCTCGTACAAGCAGATCGTCGAGATTGCCCGCGCGCTGATGATGAACGCTTCGATCATCATCATGGACGAGCCCACCTCCTCGCTGACCGAACCCGAGATCGAGCGTGTGTTCGTCATGATGCGCGCGCTCAAGGGGCACGGCGTGGGTATTATTTTCATTTCGCACAAGCTCAAAGAGGTCATGCAGATCTGCGACCGCTTCACCATTCTGCGCGACGGCAAAAAGGTGGCCGAGGGCGCGGTGAGCGAGGTGACCAGCGACGATCTGGCGCGTTTCATGGTGGGCCACGATATTCGCACCATGGCCCTGCAGCGCCAGCGCGACACCGCCCACGAGGTGCTGCGCGCCGAAAGCCTGAGCGACCACAAATTCTTCCACGATATTTCCTTCTCGGTGCGCGCCGGCGAGGTGCTGGGCGTCACCGGGCTGCTGGGCGACGGCCGCAGCGAGCTGTTTCAGGCCATCATCGGCGCGGGCAGCGATTACGCCGGCCAGGTCTATTATGAGGGCAAGCCGGTCAAGGTACGCAGCACCACCCAGGCGGTGGATTATGGCATCGGCTACCTGCCGCGCAACCGCAAGGAAAACGGCATCCTCAAGGATATGAACATCCTTGAAAACGGGTCGATCGTCACCTGGCCGCGGCTGGCCAAATTCGGCCTGATCAACCGGCTGCGCCAGAACCTGGAATTCGACGCGCAGGTGAACCGCCTGCGCATCAAGCTGGAGCGCAAGTCCGACCGGATCACCAACCTGTCGGGCGGCAACCAGCAAAAAGTGGTGCTGGCCAAGTGGCTTTCCACGCGCCCCCGCCTGCTGATTTTGGACAACCCCACCCAGGGCGTGGACGTGGGCGCCAAAGAAGAGATTTACGACATCATTCTCGACCTGGCCGACGAGGGCGTGGCCGTGGTGGTGCTTTCCAGCGAAGCCCAGGAGATCATCCGCGTGTGCGACCGCGCGCTGGTGATGTACCACGGCGCGCTGCAGGGCGAAGTGAGCGGCGACAGGATGAACGAGCACGATATTATGCGGCTGGCAACGGGCGCAGCCTTAAATTAAACCAGATAATAAGGAAGAGACAATCCATGAAAGCAGCAAACAGCCAGAAACCCCAGAATGTTTTTTCCTGGTTTGGCAGCATGTGGTCCACCCGCCCGCTGTTCAGCACCGGCGCCGCGCTGGTGGTGATGATCATCCTGCAGACCCTGGCGCTGGGCTTTGAATTCGACTCGTTCGGCAGTTGGTTCGCCACCTGGTGGCAAAACTGGATCAACATCCTGCGCAATAACTCGGGCATCGGCATCATCGCGCTGGGCATGACCTTCGTGATCATCTCCGGCGGCATCGACCTGGCGGTGGGTTCCACGCTGGTGGCGGTCGGCGCGGTGCTGATGGTGTTGATCGATACCGGTCCGATGGGCGTGCTGCTGCGCCTGGGCATCACCGGCACGCCGGCCATCCTCATCAGCATCGCCGTGGCGGTTGTGTTGGGCACGCTGCTGGGCCAGCTCACCGGGCTGCTCATCACGCGCGGCAAACTGCCGCCCTTCATTGCCACGCTGGGCACCATGAAAATCTTCCGCAGCGTGACGCAGCACTTCATGACCGGCTACACCCCGGCCGTGCCCAGGGAATTTCTCAACATCGCCAGCCTGAACGTGGGCGGGCAACTGCTCATGCCGATCATTTACTGGATCGTCACGGCCGGCATCCTGTACGTCGTTTTCACGCGCACCACCTTCGGCCGCCAGGCCATCGCCATCGGCTCAAATGAGCGCGCCTCGCGTCTGTCGGGCGTCAACGTCAATAAAATCAAAACCCGCATCTATGCGCTGATGGGCCTGCTGGTAAGCCTTTCGGCCATTTTGCAGGTGGCGCGCATCGGCTCGATGGACTATGCCAACGCCGGCTCAGGCTACGAAATGGACGCCATCTCAGCGGTCATCGTGGGCGGCACCAGCATGGCCGGCGGCAAGGGCTCCATTCTCGGCACAGTGCTGGGCACGCTGATCATCGCGGTGATGAACAACCTGCTCAACCTGCTGGGCGTGCCGCCCTTCCTGCGCGAGGCCTTCAAGGGCGTCATCGTTATCGGCGCGGTGCTGCTGCAAAAGAAAGAAAACAACGCGTAAGACTATTCACCACGGAGACACGGAGAGCACGGAGTATAAAGAGAAGAAGATAAAATGGAACAATTCCATCTGGCCTTCAAATTTACTTCTCTTTATTATTTTTGTCTTCTCCGTGTACTCCGTGCCTCCGTGGTTAAATTCCCTTTAGGAGGTGTGGAATTATGATCAAGATCGGCATCATCGGCTGCGGCAAAATCGCCCAGGTGCGGCATATCCCCGAATACGCCGCCAACCCCGGCGCGACTCTTACCGGATTTTACGACTTGAACCCGACGCGCGCCGCCGAACTGGCCAAAAAGTACGGCGGCAAAGCCTACGGCTCGGTGGAGGAACTGCTGGCGGATAAGCACATCGACGCGGTCAGCGTGTGCACCTCCAACGTTACCCATGCCGAAATCAGCATCGCCGCGCTGCGGGCCGGCAAGCACGTGCTGTGCGAAAAGCCCATGGCCACCACCCTGGCCGACTGCGAGGCCATGGTGCAAACCGCCCGCGAAACGAAGCGCACCCTGATGATCGGGCAGAACCAGCGCCTGGCCAAAGCGCACGTCCGGGCGCGCGAACTGATCGCTGCCGGGCTAATCGGCGAGATCGTCGGCTTCCGCACCACCTTCGGCCACGGCGGCCCCGAAACCTGGTCGGTGGACCCCGGCCAGAACGTGTGGTTCTTCGACAAGAACAAGGCCGCCATGGGCGCCATGGCCGACCTGGGCGTGCACAAGACCGACCTGATTCACTACCTGACCGGCCAGGTGGTGGTGGAAACCACCGCCCGCCTGCTCACGGTGGACAAGCGCGACGCCGCCGGCAACCTGATCGGCGTGGACGATAACGCCGTGTGCATCTACCGCCTGTCGGGCGGCGCGCTGGGCAGCATGACCGCCAGTTGGACCTTCTACGGCGCGGAAGACAACAGCACCGTGCTGTACGGCACCCAGGGGATTATGCGCCTGTACGACGACCCGCAATTTGCCATCCAGGTGACCACCCGCGGCGGTGAGCGCATCCTCTACGAGGTCGACAAGATCCAGACCAACGACAATCAAACCAGCTCCGGCATCATCGATGCCTTCGTGGAGTGCCTGGCGGAGAAACGCGAGCCGGACATCTCGGGCGCCGAGGTGCTCAAGACCATGCGCGTGATCTTCGCCAGCATCGAATCGTCGCAGACCGGCCGCACGGTGGCGGTAAAACAGGACTGAGGGAGAAAAACAGCATGAAACTGGGTTTTGTGAGCGCAATTCTGGACGGTTGGAATTTTGAAGAGACGCTGGACGTGGCCGCGGAGCTGGGCTATCGCTGCGTGGAAGTGGCCTGCTGGCCGCGCGGCAAAGCCGAACGGCGCTACGCCGGCGTCAGCCACATCGACGTGGAAAACCTGGGCGATGCGGAAGCGGCCGAAATTCTAGATCTGTGCCAGGCGAAGGGCGTGGAGATCTCCGCGTTGGCCTATTACCCCAACCCGATGGACGGCGACCTGGCCAAACGCCAGGCCAGCATCGACCACCTCAAGAAGGTCATGGCTGCCAGCGCCAAACTGGGCGTCGGGCGCGTCACCACCTTCATCGGCCGCGATCAGAACAAGACCATCGAAGAAAACCTGGAGTTGTTCCGCCAGCTCTGGCCATCCATCATCGCCTACGCCGAATCGCTGGGCGTGCAGGTGGCCATCGAGAACTGCCCCATGCTGTTCGGCCGCGACCAGTGGCCCGGCGGGCAAAACCTGGCCACCTCGCCGCGCATCTGGCGCGAGATGTACAAAATCATCCCCAGCCCCTACTTTGGCCTGAATTTCGACCCTTCGCACTTCGTCTGGCAGGGCATGGACTACATCCGCCCGCTGTACGAGTTCAAGGACAGGCTGTTCCACGTGCATTTCAAGGACATCAAGATGTTCCCCGACAGGCTGAACGAGGTCGGCAGCCTGGCCTACCCGCTGGACTATATGGTTCCCAAACTGCCCGGCCTGGGCGACGTGAAATGGGCCAAGTTCGTCTCGGCGCTGACCGACATCGGCTACGACGGCTACGCCTGCATCGAAGTGGAGGATCGCGCCTTCGAGGGCAGCAAAGAGAAGATCCTGGAGGGCCTGCGCGTCTCGAAGAGGTATATGGAGCAGTTTGGGTTTTAGCGGTTAGCGATAGGAGGACGAACACCCGTGGTGGCGACGGATGTCGCTACTACGAGCAACCGGCGACGCGCGTGTTGACATGGCACGGGAAAAGAAGCGACTAACGTCGCTACTACGAGCAACCGGCGGCCGATTTGCGAATTCTTGTCATGGTTAACAACCGAAAGCCAACAGCTAAAAGCTAAGAGCTAATCCTCGGCCAATCCATCAGCAGCGTTTCGGTGAGCAGTTGCAGGTTGGCGCTGTTCAGGCGCGCCAGGCCTTTTTCCAGCGCGACAGCCTGACGGCGGGCGGTTTCCAGGCCGGTTTGCACGGCGGCGGCCTGCACGCGTTCTTCAATGTCGATGTTGACCAGCGCGGCCTGCGCGCCGGCGGAGCGCAGCATCACGTCGCGCCAGAACGACAGCCAGGTGCGGTAGGCGTCGTGCAGGTTCTCGCGCATGGCCTCGCGATCGGTGCGCGCCTTGCCCTTAAACACGGTGTGCTTTTCGGCCCAGGCAAAGCGGGCCAGGTAGTCCTCTCCCAGCAGCTCCCACAGGTCGTCCAGCCAGGCGCGGCGTTTCTCCAGCAGTTCGGGCTGCTGGTGCAGGCGCACCGCCGTGCCCAGGCAGCCGGCCGAGAAATGCGCCAGCATGCGGGCTTCCTCGGGCGGCGCGCCCCATTGAGCCTGCAGCGCGCCCGCCACGGTGGCCAGCGGCTGCGGGCGCAGGCGCATCACTTCGCAGCGCGAGGTGATGGTGGGCAGCAAATCTTCAGCCGAGTCGGCCGTCAGCAGCAGAATCACGTGCCCGGGGGCTTCTTCCAGCGTTTTCAGCAGCGCGTTCTGGGCGTTGGCATTGGCCTCGTGAAAGCGCGGCAGCAGCGCGATGCGGTAGCGCGATTCGTACGGCGCCAGCGACAGGCTGCGCTGTAATTCGCGCACCGCGTCGATCTTCAAATCCCCGCCAACGCGCTCGGCCTGCACCACGGCCAGGTCGGTGTGCTGCTGGCGCTCGATCTGCTGACAGGCGCGGCAGGCGCCGCACGGCAGCCCCGGCGCGGGCGGGTTGGCGCAGTTGAGCGCCTGGGCAAAGCGCAGCGCCAGCGTGCGCCGCCCGATGCCGGACGGGCCGGTGAACAGGTAGGCATGCCGGGCTTCACCGTTGGCGATGTGCTGCTGCAGCAGGCGCGCGGCCCACTCGTGGCCGATGACGTTCCATTCCATGCGGGTGATTGTAGCATAAGAGGGTGAAGCGTGAAGGGCGAAGAGTAATCTGGTATTCGTTGATGTGGTATTCGTTGATTCGGCACAGCTTCTTGGGACAACCTCTTCCCGGATACCGCATAGCCCATACCTCATACCGTCTCTTTCTCCTCATGGTACAATCCTCCCGCGAGAAGCCATGTCCATTCTGACCGCCAACAACCTCTCCAAGTCCTTCGGCCCCAACGACCTGTTCGCCGGGCTGTCATTTTCGATTCCGCAGCGCGCGCGCATCGGGTTGGTGGGGCCCAATGGGGTGGGCAAAACCACGCTGGTGCGCATCCTGCTGGGGCTGGAGGAGGCCAGCGGCGGCGAGGTGCGCCGGGCGCGCGGGCTGCGCATGGGCTACCTGCCGCAGGAGGCCGTGCTGGATTCGCCGCGCACGCTGTGGGAGGAATGCCTGACGGTGTTCGACGGGCTGCGCGCCCAGCAGGCCGAGCTGCGCCGCCTGGAGGCGGCCATGAGCGCGCGCACCGGCGATGAAGCCCTGCTGCAATCCTACGGCAAATTGCAGCACGCCTTCGAACGCGAGGGCGGCTACACCTTCGAGACGCGCATCCGCCAGACTCTGGCCGGGCTGGGCTTTTCCCCCGACGATCTGCGCCGCCCGCTGGGGCAGCTTTCGGGCGGGCAGCGCACCCGCGCGCTGCTGGCCAAATTGCTGCTTATGGAACCCGACCTGCTGGTGCTGGACGAGCCCACCAACCACCTCGACATCGCCGCGGTGGAGTGGCTGGAAAACTACCTGCGCGAGTGGAAAGGCGCACTGCTGATCGTCTCGCACGACCGCTATTTCCTCGACCAGGCAGCCGAAACCATCTGGGAGATGACCCCCGCCATCGAGGAATACCGCGGCAATTACAGCGCCTACCTGCGTCAGCGCGAGGAGCGCTACGCGCGCCGCCTGGAGGAATACCAGGCGCAGGTGGCCTTCATTGAAAAAGAAGAGGAATACATCCGCCGCAACATCGCCGGGCAAAACACGCGCCAGGCGCAGGGCCGCCGCAAGCGGCTGGAACGCCTGCTGGAGGAGGCGCGCCTGTCGCCGCCCTTGCAGGCGCGCAGCCTGCACCTGCGCCTCGAACCGGCGGCCCGCTCCGGCGACCTGGTGCTGCGCACCCACGGCCTGAGCGTGGGCTATGCCGACGAGCCCTCGGGCGCGCTGTTCTCCGTGCCCGACCTGACGCTGACGCGCGGCGAGTGCGCCGCCGTCATCGGGCCCAACGGCGCCGGCAAGACCACGCTGCTCAAGACGCTGCTCGGGCAGATCCCGCCGCTGGCCGGGCAGGCCGAGCTGGGCGCCAGCCTGCAAATTGGATATTTTGCCCAGGCGCACGAAGGGCTGCATTCCGGGCAGACGCTGCTGGAAGCGATCGAGGCGGTTGCGCCGCAACTGCGCCCCGGCGAGGCGCGCGACTACCTGGCCAAATTCCTGTTCACCGGCGAAGATGCCTTCAAGCCGGTCAGCGCGCTTTCGGGCGGCGAGCGCGGCCGGCTGGCGCTGGCCCGCCTGGCGCTGCAGGGCGCCAACCTGCTGCTGCTGGACGAGCCCACCAACCACCTCGACCTGGCCGCCCAGGAAGCGCTGCAAACCATCCTGGCCGGGTTTGGCGGCACCATTTTGCTGGTCTCGCACGACCGCTACCTGATCGACGCGCTGGCCACGCAAATCTGGGAAGTGCTGCCCGAAGCGGGCACGCTGCGCCTGTTCGACGGTGGTTACAGCGAATACAAGGCCCACCTGGCCGCGCAGGAAGCGGCCGTGAAACCGGCCGCCTCCGCCCGGCCTGAGCCGGAAGAGCGCCCGCGCCAGCGCACCGGCATGAATAATAATAATGAACGCCGCCGTTTGCAACGCATGCAGCAGTTGGAGCACGAGATCGAGGATACCGAGGCGCGCATCGCCGCGCTGGAACGCGCGCTGGAGAGCCCGCCCGCCGACCCCGGCGAGGTGGCGCGGCTGGGACAGGAGTATCAGCGCCTGCACGCTGAGCTGGACGCGCGCATGGCCGCCTGGGGGGAACTGGCCGAAAGTTAATCAATTTTTTAAGGTAAAACAACTATTTTTATTGACTTAATCTGGCTATAATAAAATTTAGTGGAAGAATAATAGATTATTGACGGCTCTATATTATTCCGCCCATGGTCATAGCAATACAAAAACCATCTGCCTGATTTTCAGGGCAGTTATATCGTAATACATTCTGGTCTCCGCTAAAGCGCATTGTGGGGTTTATTTGTATATCTCCAGAAATCCACCCTGACGGTTCCCAAACCTGGACGAAAAAACCATCCGGCGTTTTTGCCTGGGTGTTCTTTATTGGTTTTGATTGACTGGCATTTTTCCCTCTGTATCTGTAAGAAATTGATCCACCCAACCCAATCAAGGAGAACAAACGATGTTTACTGCAAAGAAATGGCAATTCCTGTTCTCGGTGATGGTGCTGTTTGGCCTGGCGTTCAGCCTGGCCGCCCCCATGGGGGTTCAGGCGAAGGCCCCCGTGCAGGAGAGCAGCACGCTCAAACCCACTGTGACGTACGCCGAACGGGCGGATGTGTCGCTGGCGCTGCGGGACGTGGCGCAGGACTACACCGCCGAACCGGTGGAGGGCGGTGAGCAGCCGATGCTGCAACTGCCCAAGTCATTGACGGGTAAAACGTCTGTCTGGGCGGACGGCGCGCTGCAAAACGCGCCGGTGACCGGCCAGATGCCGGCCATGCAGGCCAACTTCGACGGCATCAATAACATCGCCGGCGTCGCGCCGCCCGATACCGAAGGCGACATGGGCTTCGACCCCGCCACCGGCACCAAGTATTACTTCCAATGGGTCAACCTGCACATCCAGGTGTGGGATGTGGACGACCCGGCAGCCCCGGTGAGCGTGCTCGGCCCGATTGCCGGCAATGCCATCTGGAACGGTTTTGGCGGCGCGTGTGAAACCAATAACGACGGTGACCCGATCGTGCTGTATGACGAACTGGCGCACCGCTGGTTCATCAGCCAGTTCTCGGTCAGCGGCCCCTATTACAACTGCATCGCGGTTTCGCAATCCGGCGACCCGACCGGCGCCTGGTACCGTTATGCCTTCCTGTATTCCAACACCAAGATGAACGACTACCCCAAGTACGGGGTCTGGCCGGACGGCTATTATATGACTGTCAACCAGTTCAACAATGGTTCATCCTGGGGCGGGGCCGGCGCGGCCGTATATGAACGCGACGCGCTGCTGGCCGGCAACCCGGCCGCCCGCCAGCTCGTCTTCGATCTGTACAGCGTCAACCCCAATTTTGGCGGCATGCTGCCATCTGATTTTGAAGGTACCCCGCCCGCGGCCGGCACGCCCAACTTCTTTGCCGAAGTGGACGACACCACCTTCCTGGGCGATCCGCAGGACAGCATGCGCATCTGGCAGTTCCACGTGGACTGGGCCACCCCGGCCAACTCCACCTTTGGCCTGGATGGCCAGCCCAATCAGATTCTAACGGTGGCGGATTACACCCCGCTGTGCCTCAGCACGCGCGACTGCGTCCCGCAGCCCGGCACGCAGAAACTGGATGCCATCGGCGACCGCCTGATGTACCGCCTGGCGTACCGCGTGATGGATGACGGCACGCAGATGATGGCTGTCAACCACACCGTGGATGCCGGCAGTGCGCGCGCCGGCGTGCGCTGGTATCAGCTCAGCGCTCCCGCGGCCAGCACGACCTTCACGCTCGACCAGCAGGGCACCTTTGCCGGGGCCAACCCCGCCAGCGACACCAACCACCGCTGGATGGGCTCCATCGGCATCGACCGCATGGGCAACCTGGCGCTGGGCTACTCGGTTTCGAGCAGCACGGTTTATCCTTCAGTGGGCCTGGTGGGCCGCCTGGTAAGCGACCCGGTGAACACCCTGCCGCAGGCTGAAGCCATCGTCTTCAGCGGCACGGCTTCCCAGAGCGGCGTCAACCGCTGGGGCGATTACTCCACCATGAGCATCGACCCGCAGGACGGCTGCACCTTCTGGTACACCACCGAATACAGCAGCGGCAGTTGGGACTGGCGCACGCGCATCGTGTCGTTCCGCTTCCCCACCTGCACCGACCAGCCGACCGGCGTCTTGAGCGGCACGGTGACCGATTCGGCCACCAGCCTGCCAATCGAAGGCGCGCACGTGACCGCGGGCCTGTACGGCGCGGTGACCGGCGCGGACGGCGCCTACTCCATCCAGATCCCGGCGGGCACGTATGACGTCGACTTCTCGGCCTACGCCTACCTGCCGGAAAGCGTAGCGGATGTCGATGTGACCGTGGACGCCACCACCACGCTGAACGCGGCGCTGGATCCGGCGCAACTGCGCACCATCTCCGGCACCGTCACCGACGCCACCCCCGGCGGGCACAGCTATCCGCTCTACGCGCGCATCGACATTGCCGGCTATCCTGACAGCCCGCTTTACACGGATGCGGTTGACGGCACCTACAGCGTGGACCTGCCCGAAGGCATGGAGTTCACCCTGACGGCCACGGCGCTGCTGCCGGGCTACCTGCCCGACTCGGTGACGCTGACCATCCCGGCCAGCGATCAGGTGGTTGATTTTGGCCTGCTGATCGACGCGGTCGCCTGCACCGCACCCGGCTATGCTGTGACGGGCGTTCAAGAGAACTTTGACAACCTGACTGTGCCGGCTCTTCCGGCAGGCTGGGCCATGGTGCAAACTGGCGGCACCAACACCTCCACCGCCTGGGCCACCCGCGTGGGCACGCGCTATCCCTCGGGTTCCCCGGCCCAGAGCGGCGCGCAACTGGCCTTCTTCAACTCATGGACAGTTTCCACCGGAAACGCAGCGCGCCTGTATCAGACCGCTTCGATGAACATGACGACGCTGCCCGGCTACGGCCTGAACTTCTGGATGTTCCACGACACGGGCTATACCAGCTCGCATGACACGCTCCAGGTGCAGGTCTCGTTGGACAACGGTGCCACCTGGACCAACGTCGGTCCGGCCTTTGACCGCGTGGGCGCCGCCAACGAGTGGTTGATGCACACCGTGGACCTGAGCGCTTACGCTGCGGAGACCAACCTGCGGCTGGGCTTCCTGGCCACCAGCGCCTACGGCAACGATATCCACCTCGACACCATCACCCTGGGCTCGGGCTGCGCGGCCGTTCCCGGCTCGCGCCTCTCGGGTTACGTCTTCGACGATAACACCGACGAACCGGTGCTGGGCGCGCTGGTGGATACCGGCAGCTCGCAGGCAGTTTCGGCGGCCACCCCGCTGGATCCCGCTCTGGGCGACGGCTTCTACACCACCTTTGCCCCGCAGGGCGATCCCGTGCCGGTGGTTGTTTCCAAAGCGCCGTACGCGACCCTGAACGCTGCGCTGACGATCCCGTCGAACGCTTCGATGCTGCAGAACTTCTACCTGCTGGCGGGCGAGTTGGGCGTCAACCCGACCGAGGTGACGCAAACCCTGGTCATGGGCGCCACAGCCTCGCAGACGGTGACTCTGACCAACACCGGCAGCGCGGATGCCAGCTTCGACCTGACCGAGATCAACGCGCCGGTCACGAACGTCCCGCAAAGCGACGATCTGGCTTACAACCGCCGGCATGTGGGTCCAAAACGGTTTAACGACTACACCATCCCGATCCCCAACTACATGCTCGAGCCGAAGCAAGCGCTGATCGACTGGCCCAACGCGGGCACCGTGTTGAACAGCTACCCGACCGGCCTGACAATGCCGTGGGGCGTGGGCTTTAACACCATCGCCGAAGACCTGTGGGTTGGCAATATCGCGGCAGGCGGCGGCGACGACCTGAATTACCGCTTCCTGACGGACGGCACCAACACCGGCGACACGATCGACACCTCGCCGTGGGTTGGCACCTTTGCGGCCGACATGACCTACAACCCGACCACCGGCACGTTGTGGCAGGTCAACGTTGGCGGCGACAACTGCATCTACGAACTCGACCCGGTCACGCGCGCGGCCACCGGCAACACCATTTGCCCGGCCTTTGGCACCTCCGAGCGCGGCCTGGCCTACGACCCAATCACCAACACCTACTTCTCCGGTTCGTGGAACGACAGCATCATCAACCGCTTCGCTCCCGACGGCACCATCCTGGAAGCGGTGGACGTGAACCTGGGCATCGCCGGCCTGGCGTATAACCCCTCCACCGGCCACCTGTTCGTCAGCGAGAGTGGCGGCGACGTTTCCATCCACGTGTTGGACGTCAATGCCAACTACGCTGAGATTGGCTCCTTCGCTGTAGCTGCCCTTGACGGCGGCGAAGCCGGCCTGGAAATCGACTGCGACGGCGACCTGTGGGCGGCTAACCAGACCACCGGGACCCTGATCGAGTTCACCTCGGATGAAACCGGCGTGTGCGATTGGATGGATGTTCCCTGGCTGACCGAAACACCTGTTTCGGGCACCATCATCCCGGCCGCGAACCAGGTGGTGACGCTCGACTTTGACTCCGCCGGCCTGATGCCCGGCACCTACGAAGCCCAACTGATGGTTTCGCACAACACGCCCTACGCGTTGTCCCCGATCCCGGTCACGCTGACCGTCACCCTGCCACCGGAATTCGGCGAGCTGGCCGGCACGGTCACCGCGCTGGAACGCTGCGACGTGAACCCGGCACCGCTGGAAGGCGCGCTGGTGGAAGTCCTGGATGGCGCAACCGTCCTCTATACCACCACCACTGACGCAACCGGGCACTACAACTGGGCGGCAGCCCCGGGTGGGCCGTACACCGTGCGAATTAGCTCGGACGGTTACGTAACCGCATCGGCCAGCTTCTCGTTGGTTGCAGGCACCCCTGTGACGCAGGATTTTGAACTGCGCAGCGACCTGCCCTGCATCGTCAGCGACGCCACCCAGTTGACGGTTACGCTGCCGGCGGACAGCACGGAAGATGTCACCCTGACGCTCGAGAACCTCGGCGCGGCGGCTGGCAACTTTGAGCTGGTTGAAATCCCGGCAGTCGGCACGGGCAGCCTCATCCTGCCCGATGAAGTGCTGGTGACCGAAGGCTTTGAGGGCGACTTCCCGCCCACCGACTGGACGCAGGTGATTAATAACCCGATTACCTGGTTGCAGGCGAATTACTCGCCGCACACCGGTTCATACTACACCCATGTCGAGTACGACTACAATCAGGATGAATGGCTGCTGACGCCTGAGATGTTCCTCTCCGAAGGCACGCTTTCCTTCTGGTCGTTCGGCAACCTGTACTGGTGCCGTGACACCTACGACAACTGCGATCTGAACGTGTGGATCGTGGTGGACGAGGTGGGCGGCGGCGACGACATCCTGGTGGGCCAGGGCGACGATGCCTGGACGGCTACCTGGGCCTGGGCGCAGAGCACCTTCAACCTGACCCCGCTGCTGCCGGGCGGTCCGGTGCGCATCGGCTTCCAGTACCTTGGCGATGACGGCGCGGAGATTGGCCTGGATGACATCCTGCTGGACGGCACAGAGGGCCTGGATGTGCCGTGGTTGAGCGAAGTTCCGACCACGGGCACGGTCCCCGGCGACGGTGAACTGCCCATCACGGTCACCTTCAACTCGACCGGCCTGGCCAGTGGCACCTACACCGCCATCCTGCGCGTCAAAAACGCTCCGTACGGCAACATCAACATCCCCGTGACGATGACCATTTCACCGAATACCGCCCCGGTGGCGGCAGATCAAACCCTGACCACCGCCGAAGACACCGCGCTCACCGGCATGCTGTCGGCTACCGACGCGGACGGA